>CAYVUI010000075.1:5486-22411 GCA_964454745.1 uncultured Pirellulales bacterium
AGTCAGTGATCGGCGATGGACCCAGCGCGAGTGCAAGCCGGCTGCGGCCGGATGAATATAGTGTGCGTTCTTTATAAGTGAATAGCTCGATGAGGCGAAAGGGCTAATAATCTTCTTCTCATCTTCTCCAATAAGCTGGGTTTGTCAGTCAGTGATCGGCGATGGACCCAGCGCGAGTGCAAGCCGGCTGCGGCCGGATGACGATAGTATGTGTGTTCTTTGTAAATGAATAGCTCGATGGGATTGCAAGGGCTAATAATCTTCTTCTCATCTTCTCCTCCAATAGTGGGTTTGATCGTCAGTCAGTGGTCGGTTGAACCCCACTGCGGGCAGACCGGTTTCGACCGGAAAAAATAGATATAACTGGTGTGAGGTGGAAATGTAAAAATTTCCAGGGGCCGGCTGAAGATCACTGACTGATTTTCCGGCCGGCTCCATTTTTTTGTACAGTCAGAGATGGTATTTTCGGGACAGCAATTTTACAGAGAAGAAAGGAGGGTATCTGGGGGCAGAATCAGCAGCAGTCAGTAAAGAGAGTTACAGTCAGTGATCAAATGGAGTGAATCAGGAAAACGGAATTGAAAATCAGTCAAAAAGTGAACAAATCTTACAGGAGTAAAGGAAAATGAAAAAGTTAATGGCTCTATGTGCCGTGTTCTCAATGGCTTGTATAGCGATGGTATCAACGGCATCGGCGGATTCGGTAACAATTGACGAATACACATTTGACCTCACCCAGTTTGACGGCGCTTCCGTGACGTACCGTTCAGACGGCTCGGTTGGTTTTGACGGTAAAGCGTGGGACCAGGCAGCCGGTGTGGATGGATACACCCTCGGTGAATTGGCTGCTGGTCAGTACGGAAGCGACCCCGGCGATCAGGTCTCGCTGAATGACAGAAATACACCCGACTGGCTGCAACTGAACTACAGTACACCGGTGGAACTGACATCCTCACTGCATACGCTGGTAATCTATGAAATTTCAAGTTACACCTATGTGGACCCGGAGGGCTTGAGCTTTCAGATAAAGATAAACGGGGGCAGCTTGATTTCCGCCGCCGCGGCAGATGAAAGCAATTTCAATGTCGGCGTAGGCAGCGATGGTCCGGCTGAAGACATCAACCAGCTTGTGTTTGACCTTTTCGATCTGGGATTCCAGGCGGGAGACTCCATTTCCACCGTATATATCGAGAACATTGACAGCGGATCGGGAACGTCAGATCCGGACTTCATTTTTGCAGGTGTAGCCGTCCCCGAACCAATGACACTGGGTATCCTCGGTCTTGGCGGGCTGTTCCTGCGCAAGCGGAAGTAATTTAACTATGGGAGTGAGGAGGCCGGCCGGTTTATTCATCAAGTCAGCCGGTCTCCATTATTGCAATACAGTCATTAGTCAAACGGAATGTAAAGTTTAGAACGGAATTGAAAATCAGTCTTAAGTGAAACGAAAATTTAGGAGACAGGAAAATGAAAAAGTTGTCAGTAGTATTTTTGTTAATGGTTGTGATGGCGGTAAGCAGTGTGCAGGCGGGCAGTGCCGGTGCGATCAGTACGGACCGGTTTGGTTACACAGGCAGCGTAGTACGTTATGGTTCATTGGCGGATGCCCAGAGCGGCAGCAATCCGATTGGTGAAATCATCTCTGTGGACAATCGTGACCTCTCGGTTGGTATCGTCAATGATTATGCCGATTATTCAGGAGATATGAATGTCCTGATGGGTTCATGGTGGTATACAACCAATACACAGTTTTCCGCAACGCAGGGTTCCGCCGGCTGGGGAAATACGACGGGCAATACCGGCGTTGGATTTATCCAGCTTTATGATGCGGACAGCAGTACGGATACCAGCCTGGATATGACTTTCAGTAATTATGATGGTACCCATTACACGCAGTTTGACCTGGCGATCAGCGGTGTCAATGCTGGTGCGGATGATTATTCGCGTTTTAGCGCGATTGACAACGTCAATGACGGTGGGATCTGGCATGAGTACAACATGATGCTTACGGCTACAGGCCTTGAGGGTGTTGCCTCTGGTGGTATTATCGAGGCGTTTAATCACCCGACAGGTGTCAGTGGTTCCATTACGGGTATCTTTGAGCTTACGGAAAATCAGACAACACCGGCGAACCAGGGATTCTACACGGTAAATCTTACACTCAACATGACCAACTGGGCATTTGACAACCAGGCGAGCCTGACACCGGAAATTTCGATGGACGGCGGAAACAGCTTCTTTGACGGCACATTTGCGGACAGCTACTTCGCGACGGTTCCCGAGCCGATGACGCTGGGGATTCTCAGTCTTGGCGGTCTCTTCCTGCGTAAGCGGAAGTAATTTAACTATGGGAGTGAGGAGGCCGGCCGGTTTATTCATCGAGTCAGCCGGTCTCCATTATTGCAATACAGTCAGTGGTCAAACGGATTGAAAAGTTTAGAACGGAATTGAAAATCAGTCAAAAGTGAACAAAACAGGAAAAAGGAGACAGGAAAATGAAAAATCTAACGATTATTTTTACTATCTTTGCATTAATCTTAACCACAGCTCATGCGAACGTGTTTCAGGATGGCGGCGACCGTCTGGCCGCCCTTCAGAACAATGACGGCGGCTGGGACTGGCCGCTGGATGACGGAGATCCTGCGAGTACCAGTCCGACAAACACGGTTGGTCCGATTGCTATGGGCCTGTCGAAAGCCTATGCCAACACCAATGATGCTGCTCATCTGACCGCCCTGCAAAATGCCGGGGGCCTGCTGTTATCCAAAGACGGCAATTTCTCTCCCAGCGACGGCTATCTGGCAGCCGAGCTTGACAGTGTCTTTAGTGTCACGACCTACACGGACTACGTAAAAGCCAATTTTTATGACAAACTCGCGGCCGGCACATACGAAAGATCCAGTAACCCAGGCACGCAGTATGATACCGCCGGCTATGTCAATTCCATTCGAACGGCTCGTTCCGGCAGCCAGGCCAATATGGCAGCCTGGGATATTGGCGTGGGCCTGTATGCGGCAAGCCAGATTCCCGGCGTGAGCACTACAGAATGGATCCTCGGAACCAAGGCCGAAATCGACGAACTCGATGGCGCAAACTATTACGATGTCATCGGTCTGGCCGGTGCGATTTTGGGTCTGGCAAGCGTAGATGAAGATTTTGATCCTTCCTCGGGAGAACATGCATCTGCATCGAACATCAACGACCTGGCCGGTATTCTGGCTTCCTATCAGCTTTCAACCGGTGGCTTTGCCTGGAACTCGGAATATGTGGTAGAGAATGACGGCAATGAAACCATCCAGGAAACGGCTTACGCGGTTCTGGCCCTCAATGAACTGGACCCGGCAGTGTTTAACGCCGAAATCGTCAACGCCAATCTCTATATGATGGACGTTCAACTGCCGACCGGCGGGTGGGAAAACTACCTCGGCAGCGGTGAAAATAATGAAATCACCGGTGAAGCCCTCTGGGCCATCTCTGTTCCTGAGCCGATGACGCTGGGGATTCTCGGTCTTGGCGGATTGTTCCTGCGGAAGCGGAAGTAATCTAACTATGGGAGTGAGGAGGCCGGCCGGTTTATTCATCGAGTCAGTCGGTCTCCATTATTGCAATACAGTCAGTGGTCAAACGGAATGAACAGTTAAAAACGGAATTGAAAATCAGTCAAATGTGAAACAAAACAGAAAAAGGAGACAGGAAAATGAAAAAGTTAATGGTGATTTTGGCGGTGATTATGATGGTTACGTTAAACACATACGGACTGAGTTATGATCAAAATGTAACACCAGATGTCGTCTTCGGCAGTGGGAATGCCAACGGGGCATGGGCCGTTGATCAAGTTTTTTCTCCCGGCGATGCTTTAATGGAACTCGGTTTACGGGCGAAATTACGTTATGACCAAAACGGACAGCCTCAGAATATCTTCAACAGCAATGGCGACGGTACCTATACATTCAACGCCGGGCAGGCACCAGGCCAGTCCCCTGACACGGCAGAATGGTGTTTTGAATGGTCCGTCAACACGAACTTTGCCAACGGCAGTGATTCAGTTATGGATCTTGTTCTATATGAATATACTTATGAGTTGAAAATTGATTACGACCCCTCGGCGGGAACGGATTTTGTTACTTTTGACCCGATCAATGTCAGTTACGCAGACCATGCAATCGGGAATAACTCAACCGGCAACGGGGCAGGTTTAGTCGCAGCGAACGCAACAGAATATGCAAATTTCATCAGCACATATAATGTGGCTCAAAACTCCTGGCAGATGAAGTGGTTTGACGATGGACTGGCCGATAGCTTTGATCCTACAGTGACCGGAACTTATGATTTTGTGTTACAAGCTTATAAAGGCAGTGACTTACAGGCTTGTACTACCATGCAGGTCAATGTCGTTCCCGAGCCGATGACGCTGGGGATCCTGGGTCTTGGCAGTGTCTTCCTGCGGAAGCGGAAGTAATTTTTGAAAACCGAGGGCCGGCTGAAAGGCACTTTCTGATTATCCGGCCGGCCCTTTTATGCAATACAAAAACAGAGACGGGCAGGGACGTAAAATAAAGAAAAGGAATTGAAAATCAGTCAAAAAGTGAACAAAACAGGAAAAAGGAGACAGGAAAATGAAAAAGATGATTGTTTTAATTTGTGTTTTAGGTATTTCGATTGCAGCCAGTGCTGGACTAACAGTGGTAGACGCTACGAACCGTGTTTGGAAGACCACCACTGGCGGTCAAACATTGTACTGGTATATGGCTTTGGAGGATAGTGCCGCGGGTAGCGGTGCCTCGCGTGCAGACCAAATTGCTTTTGCTGATAATTTATCAATAGATGTTGATGGTGTCGGTGTAATCGATAGCTGGGGGATGGCTGATGTAGACGATATCGAGGCACTGTTTGGTTCGGCTGTAGTCACTGAGGTAACCCATGATCCAAGAACCGGTAAACCTCTAAAAAACCCATACACAGAGATAACCTATCCGGATGCGCCGGTGGATGATATTATCGCTGCAGTGGTTACTCCTACAGGTTGGGCATATAGCTTGGGACACTTCTATGGCCGCTATACCGATCCGGACAATCCGACAGCTATGCTTGGCTTCGAGAGAAGTTTACTTTCATGGAGCATTGACCCAGATACTTATACCACGCCTGATTATGTCAGTCATGATTATCAGGGGGCGTGGATTGTTGCAGTTCCCGAACCGATGACACTGGGAATTCTCGGTCTTGGCAGTGTCTTCCTCCGTAAACGCAAGTAATTGAATTGAGAGTGAGGAGGTCGGCCGATTTCTTCATCGTCATCCGCCGGCCTCTATCTTAAAAAGTATATAGTCAGTCAATGATTAATACGGATGGTATCAAAAAAAAGGAATTGAAAATCAGTCAAAAGTGAAACAAAAGTAAGGAGCAAGGAAAATGAAAAAGTTAATGATAATGTTGGTGTTTGTTGGATTAGCAGTACCTGCGATGGCGACGTTAACCTGGGAGTTCGAGGGCGAGGTATACTTCGTCGAAAATCTGGATGGGCTGGTCTCCACCGGAGATACCATCAATGGAACCATTGTCGTGGAAATTGCCGACGGGGTTCAGTTCAGTGACCCGATAAGCATTGAATGGACAGCGGGCAACTTAACATATACTGCTGAATTCAGCGAGTGGCCCACGGCAATGTGGGATCAGAATACCGGTCAACATTACATCTACGCCGTCAATGGTGACGAAAATATGACGATGGAAGAGATGTTTGGTTATTTTGCACATAATAATTTTACAACCAGCTTAGGACAGAGTTCGGTTGCGACGACTTTGACGGAATTAAATGTTGTTCCCGAGCCGATGACACTGGCCCTGGTAGGCCTCGGAGGGCTTTTCCTGCGTAAGCGGAAGTAAGAGCAAGGGGTGATGTATTGTTGATCAAGGGTCGGCTGACAATCACTGACTGATTTTCGGGCCGGCCCTTTTTGCTGCGCGGATTTATTCCATGCTCTCGGGGGACTGGTCCCAGTCGTTGGCGCGGACGATCTCGACTTTAGCTTTGGGCACGGCGTCGAGGAAGTGTTTGCCGTAGCCGCGGCGGACGATGCGGGAATCGAGTACGACGATGATGCCCGAGTCGGTCTTGGTGCGGATCAGCCGGCCGAAGCCCTGCTTGAACTTGAGGATCGCGGTCGGCAGCTGGTAGTCGTAGAAGGGGTCCTGTCCGTTTTGCTTGAGGTGTTCGATGCGTCCGCTGGTCAGCGGGTGGTTGGGCACGGCAAAGGGCAGGCGGACGATGATGACGTTGGACAGTGCCTGGCCGGGGACATCCACACCCTGCCAGAAGCTGTCGGTGCCGAACAGGACACTGCGGTTGTCCTGGCGAAAGGTTTCGAGCAGCTCGCTGCGGTCCTGGCCGGCGCCCTGGCAGAGCAGGTCGAGGTCGTGCTGTGCCATCCAGGGGCCGAGAGTTTTGGCGAAATTGTTGAGCATGGAGTAGCTGGTAAACAGCACGAACGCACGCCCCTCGGTTTGGAGCAGGTATCTCTGTATCGCACGGCTGGCCATGGCCGAAAATTGTTCGTGGTTGGGTTCGGGCAGGTCCGCTTCGATATAGAGGGTGACCTGGCTGGAGTAGTCAAACGGCGAGCCCAGCCGCAGGCCCTCGTATTCTTCAAGGCCGATACGCGAGGCAAAGAACTCGAAGCCCTGTTTCCCTTTCTCGCCCTGACAGCTCAGCGTGGCGCTGGTCGTGATCACGGAAGAAAACGGCTCAAAGAGCAGCCGCTTGATGTCCGGCCCGGGGTTGAGCGGCGCGCTTCGCAGGAGTACGCGTTTTTTACGGCTAAAGGAGGTCTCGATCCAGTAGACGTGGTTTTCGCTGGGCTGGGTGAGGAAGTCGCGGACGGAAATCTCAAAGTCGCGGCAGCGTTCTACATAGCGGGAAATTTCGAGCTTGTCGTCGTCATCCTTGAGCCCTTTTTCCAGCCGGGCCAGTTCCAGCCGCAACTCGCGAAGCGGCCCGGAAAGGTTATCAGTCACGCATTCTTTTTCCGCCCGGCCGTTGTGGGTTTTGGCGGTGTGGTCGTACCAGGCCTGGACCTGGGTGAAAAAAATCTTCGCCGATTCGCGGGCGTTTTTGAGCAGGCTCCTGGCATTTTTCGCGTCCTCCAGCCAGGCGAGCAGTCCCTTGCGCCGGCGGGGGTTGTACAGGTCGTTAAACAGGTAATCGAGCGCGAGGTTGCTGGCGGAGATGCCCAGGTGGTCCTCGGCGACATGCTCGATATTATGGGCCTCGTCAATGATAATCTCGCTGTATTCGGGCAGGAGCTTGTAGTTTTGATCCTTGAGGACCAGGTCGCTAAACAGCAGCGCGTGGTTGGCGATAATCAGGTTGGCCGTTTCGAGCTTTCGGCGGGCCTTGCGGTAGAAGCAGTCCTGAAAATGTTTGCATCGCCGGCCGGGGCAGTTGCCGTGTTCGCTGCAAACGGTGTCCCACACCTTCATTGACGGGGCGTTTTTGAGGTCCGCGAGCGAACCGTCCTCGGTCGTCTGGGCCCAGAGCAGCAGGTTTTCGATCTCGGTGCCCATGTCGGAAAACAGGAATTTCTGTTTGGTGCGGGCGTAGTTGAGTCGCCGCAGGCACAGGTAGTTGCTTCGTCCCTTGGCCAGGCAGGCATTGACGGGGATGTCGAGCGTTTGCTGCAGCAGGGGGATGTCTTTTTGCATGAGCTGCTGCTGGAGGTTAATGGTAAACGTCGAGACGAGGATGCGGCCCTGATCCCGCTGGAGCTTCTTGACCGCGGGGACCAGGTAAGCAAAGCTTTTGCCCACACCGGTGCCGGCCTCGACGGCGAGATGGTGTTTCTTTTCGAGCGAAACGGCCACGGCCTGGGCCATCTGGAGCTGCTCGGGGCGTGTCTCAAAGCCGGGCAGCTTCTGTGCGAGCGTGCCGGAAGAGCCGAGGATGTCGTTGACAAACGTTCGCGGATCTCTCGGCGGCTGGGGCAGTGTAATGAGCATTGCAGTCTTTTAGAACGGCGAATCGCTGATCGTTTTGTCGATCACCTGTTTGAGCTTCATCAGTTCGGGCGAATCTTCCATTTTTTCGCCCGCAATGGTCACCGCTGCCTGGGCCTGTTCGAGCTTGTTCGAGGTATACAGCACGTAGGACGAAAGCAGGGCCAGCTCGGGCGCCCGGGTTCGGTTGGTCCAGTTGGTCAGGTCTACGACGCGGTTGTCGTAGGTGTCGCGACTGCCGAGAATCTCGACAAGGTCCACCTGCTGCAGGGCTTTGTCCGGGTCGATTGCGATTGCCTTCTGGAGGTAGTAGGCACTGCTCATGTACTCGCCCGCGGCAAAGAGGGCATGTGAGCGGCCCAGCAGCGTATCGGCCTGGTCGGCCTTGTAGAAGTCGGCGACTACGAAGGCATCGGCGGCCTTGTAGTACAGCTTGTCGCGAAGGTACTGCCGGCCGGCCTTGATGTACTGCTGATACTTGTATTCCATGTGCTCCTCGAAGGTTCTTCCATCGCGGAGCTTCTGGGCCTGTTTGTGAGAAAAATCGGGTCCGGCTTCGGTTTCAGCCTCCTGGGTCTCGCCGGTCTTTTGATCCTGCTTTTGCTGCCGCTGGTTCTGGAAGCGGTTGAGCAGCGAATCGTCTTTCTCGAGTTCCTGCTGTTCCTGGAGTTTGTCTTCCTCGGTTTTCGGATCGATACGGTCGATTTCCTTTTGCAGCTCCTCTTCGAGGTTCAGCAGCGGATCGGTTGCATCACGTTTTTCAACTGGAGTTTTTTCCTCAAGTTCGTCCTCGACCTTGTCCTCCAGCAGGTCCATATCTTCCGGCGTTACCGGTTCCACGGGCCGGTCTACGTATTCCTCAAGAATGTGGGTATATTCGGATTCATCTTTGGGTTCAACGGCTTGGGTCTCTTCGAGCTTCTCGGTCTCGAGTTCAGGTTGGACCGTCTGTTCGATGTAGTCCTGGATGCGCGAAGGAGAAGAAGAAAGCGGCCTTCTTCTTGACGGGACCAGGGCTTTGAACAGGTCATCCTGGATTCGCCGGTACGCATCGTCAGCAGAGAGTGACTGCTGCAAGGGCCGCGAGGCGCTCAGCCCCGTACGGTAATCGCGCGAAGGGATCGCATACGTCGGTTGATTGTCACGGGTGGTATAGGCGGATGTCTGCGGGGGGATGTAATACGATTGGGTCTGGCGAGTGCTGCGGTAGCCGTACAGGTTCGAGGTCGTTCTCCGCATGAAGTCGCTAAGCGGAGTATAGATCTCGGCAATGTCGCCTGTCTCGTACTGCGGGATGGCGGACAATGAATCGCCCCCGTAGAGGAAGGAGCTGTCATAGTTGCCGAATATCCGGTTGCGGATCAAAAAATCGGATTCGCTGATCCGGCTGGGGATGGTATGACTGCCGTAGGCTGAAGGTGGTGTCGTCGGCGATCCACTGCCCGAGGGCGGGGTGGTAACGGACCGATTGCCTGCTGCCGGGGTCGTGGGAGAGGTCACCGCCGGATTTCGGTAATCCTGTGCGAATAAAACAGGGCAAATGAGTAATACAACAACGGAATATAGCGAAAAGCGTTTCATAATCGACCTCAATAAATGTGAATCGAATTTTCTCTTTTACGGCTCTTCTTTCATTATATTATATTTCGGCTTGGTTGCCCAGCTTAATTTTGACGCAAGAGTATCCCACTGGGTTCTCATAGGATTATTTACGACGAGAAACGATCCAGGGTCTTTTTTAATTGCGATTTTGTCATTTTGGGCCAGGGTTCTTGCGACCTGACCGTCGAGGATAATTTGTGTGCCGGGATTGACGCGGACCGGTTCGATATCGATGAGATTATCGGCATTGATCACAATGGGCCGGAAACTGAGCGAATGCGGGCACAGCGGTGTAATCACCATGGCCGAGAGGTTCGCCGAGAGGATGGGTCCGCCCGCCGAGAGGTTATAGGCCGTTGAACCGGTGGGGGTGGAGATAATCAGGCCGTCGCCCACGCAGTCTGCCAGGGGCTGTTTTTTGACCGCAATTTTCAGGTCCACCATGTTAAACGGAGCTCCCGCGGCGATTACGACGTCATTGATCGCGGTTGTAGAGAAGATTTCGCCGTTTTGATGGGTGATCTCGCAGTTTAGGATCATTCGCTTTTCAACGATGGGGTCCGCGGTGACCTGTTCGAAGAGGGACTGGGCCTCCTGCGGGGAAAATTCCGCGAGGAAGCCGAGTTTGCCTACATTGACACCGATCACAGGCACGTTGGTTTCGGCCAGGTCGCGTGCTGCGGAGAGGATGGTGCCGTCTCCGCCGAACACGACGGCAAAATCCGCCTTTTTCAAAGTCTCCAGCGGGCAGTTTCCACGGAAGCAGTTGGAGATGATCTGTGCCTTGTCCTTGACGAATTCGACGAACTGCTGCATGGCCTCGGTAGCGTATTGGCGGTTTGGGTCGCCGAAAATGATGATGCCTGGTTTGTGCTTCATGGTCTCCTCAGCAGATGTCCTCGACATGAGGTTTGGAAAACTGGTTCACGCTCTCTGTGACGAGTAAGCGGATTTTTTCGGGCGAGAGCCCGGCGTCGTCAAGCTGGGCTTTACGGGTATCGTGGCGGATATAACTGTGGCCCAGCGAAAGCGGAATGATCCGGCCGGGCATGTGGATGCGGTTGGGGTTTTGTGCCTGGCAGGTGCACCAGGCCTCCATCAGGGCCGAACCGAACCCGCACGGCAGGAAGTGATCTTCCAGCGTGATCAGGGTTTTGCCTGCGGCGAGCATTTCGACCAGGACCGGGTCGATGGGCTTGACAAAGCGGGCATTGAAAACATCAGCCTGGATGTTCTCGGCTTCAAGCAGTTCCGCAGCCTGGTGCGCGTTGATCGTCATCGAACCCAGCGAAACAAGAACAATGTCGGCATCGGTGTGTTTGAGCCAGATGCCTTTACCGAGCTCATACGGCTGGGCGAACATTTCTTCAAGCCGGGTATCCCGGGTTACGACGTCCCTTGGGTAGCGAACGGAAATGGGCCTGCCACAATCGGCGGCAAACTTCAGGGCGGCTTTGAGGTCGGCCTCTGACGCCGGCGCCGTGAGGAGCATATTGGGCAGCGACCGGAGAAAGCCGATGTCCAGGGTGCCGTGATGGGTCGGGCCATCGCTTCCGACCAGCCCTGCGCGGTCCACACAGAAGATCACCGGCAAATTCTGGAGGTCCACTTCCTGGAAAATATGGTCGTAGGACCGCTGGAGGAAGGTCGAGTAGATGCAGACGAAGGGCTTTTGGCCCTGTTTGGCCATTCCGGCGGCGATATCCACGGCGACGCCTTCGGCAATGCCGACGTCGAAATAGCGGTCCGGGAATTGTTCGCGGAAGCGGATCAGGCCGGTGCCGTCCGGCATGGCGGCGGTAATCGTGCAGATTCGGTCGTCCTGGTCGGCCAGGTCCACCAGTGCATCGGAAAACGACGCGGTAAACGAGCGGTCCGAGGCAACAAAGCTTGCCTTGGTGCCGTTGATCTCGAACGGGCCGGTAGAGTGGAATTTTCGCGGGTTGTCGTCAGCGGGCTCGAAGCCGTGGCCTTTTTTCGTATATACGTGCAGGATAGCGGGGGTGTTGAGTTTCTCCAGCGCATCGAACAGTTCGACGAGCGTGCCGACGTCGTGGCCGTCTACCGGGCCGAAGTAGGGGATGTTCAGGCTCTCGAACAGGCGGCTTCGCGTCAGGGCCATGCGGAGGGTTTTCTTGAAGCTCTCGAGCGCGTGGTCCATGTGAGTGCCGATCAGCGGCATGTGGGTCAGGATGTTATGCGTGGTCTTGCGGAGGTCTTCGTAGGTGTGGTTGAGGCGGACCTTGGCGAGAAATTCGGCGATTGCGCCCTTGGTTACGTCGATGGCCATGGAGTTGTCGTTGAGGACGATGAGCATCTGGCGTTTGACCAGGCCCAGGTTGTTCAGTGCCTCAAAGCTGGTGCCGTTGACGATGCTTGCATCCCCGACGACGGCGACGATTTTTTCGTCTGATTTTTTCTGCTGGGCGCCCAGGGCCATGCCCAGGGCTGTGGCGATGGCTGTACCCGCATGGCCGACTGTGAAACGGTCGTAATCGCTCTCGACCGGGTTGGGAAAACCGCTGATGCCCCCGACGGTACGCAGTTTTTCAAACAGGTGCTTTCGGCCGGTCAGGATCTTGTGGGCGTAGCACTGGTGGCCGACGTCCCAGAGCAGGTGATCGGTCTTGAAGTCAAACACGCGGTGCAGGGCAAGGGTCAGCTCGATGACGCCGAGGTTGCTGGCCAGGTGTCCGCCGGTCTGTGATACGCTGTGGGTGATAAACTCGCGCATCTGCTCGGTGAGCTGCTCGAGTTGTTCGGTCGTCAGAGATTGCAGGTCTTTGGGGCTGTCTATCGAATCAAAAATATTTCCCATTGTGTCCTTATTACTCAGAGGCACGGATATTGTTCTGTTTATTTTCTTATGCTGTCGCGGTAAAGATCGGATCAAGTTCCTGGGCCATGGCCTGGAGTTTCTGCTCTTCTTCCATCGTCAGCGAGTTGATATTCATGGCGATATCGATCGCGCGGAAGAACAGGTCCCCGACACCGGGCGGCACGATGGCGGTTGTCGGCTTGGAAAGGGTGAATTTCATGGCCAGTTCCATCTTGTCGCGGTCGGTCAGCGGTTCGTACCAGGTATTGGGGTAGTTTTCGCGTTCGGGATGGTTTTCAGGCCATTTCTGTTTTGCCGTGGATTTGAGCGCAAGAATGGCCATGCCCTTTTCCGCGGCTTTTTCCACGACCTTGTGGCCGAATCCGCCCTTGTACCAGGTGCAGAAGTTGACCGGGAACAGGACAGAGTCGAAATCGTACTCGTTCATCGCCGCCAGGGCCGCTTCTTCGCTGTGGGCCGAGAAGCCCAGGTGCCTGACGATGCCCTGTTTCTTCGCTTCGAGGAAGACTTCCATGCACCCGCCCTTGGCAAAAGCCTGGTGGACGTCCTTGTCGACATCGGTAATGGCGTGAAGCTGGTAGAGGTCCAGGTGGTCGGTCCGCAGGTTCTTGAGGGATTGTTCGAGTTCCTTTTGTGCCCCGTTCTTTTTGCGTTTTCCGGTTTTGCAGGCCAGGAAGCAGTCTTTCCGGTAGGGTTCGAGTGCGGGTCCGAGTTTCTCTTCCGCGTCTCCGTAGGCCGGGGCGACGTCGAAGTAGTTACAGCCCTTTTCGACGGCCTGTGCGACCGCGCGTGCGGCGTATTCGGGCTCCTGGTCTTTGACGACGATTGCGCCGAATCCGACGATGGAAAGATTAACTCCCTTGTCGCCGTAAGGGCGAACGGGCAGTTTGGGTGCGTTGGAAGATGCGTTCATATCTTTCTGCGAAATGGGTTTGGCCATGCCGAGTACTCCCATAGTCATAACGGATTGTTTGATAAATTCTCTTCGTTTCATTTTACGTTCTCCTATTTTGTACGTTCCAGCAGAGCAAAAGCGAGTTGTCTGAGGATATCGGCCCGGCTGTCAAAGGATGAAAGGGTGTTGACGGCCCGCTTAGCCAGGTCCGCTGCGATTTGCCTGGATTTTTCGATTCCGTACAGGGCGGGATAAGTCATTTTTCCCGCGGCCTGATCCTTGCCGGGGGTTTTGCCCAGTTCCTCCGCGTTGGAGGAGACATCGAGGATGTCGTCGGCGACCTGGAAACCCAGGCCGATATACATTCCAAAATCGTGCAGGGCTTTTTGCTGCATGTCATCTGCGTTTCCGCAAACGGCGCCCATCTCGGAGGCGGCGGCGAACATTTTGGCGGTTTTGTCCCTGTGGATGGATTCAAGCATTTCCGGACTTGGCTCGGTGTTTTCCGCGTCAAGATCGGCCTGCTGGCCTGCGACCATCCCGCAGGGCCCCGCGGCCCGGGCCAGGATGCCGACAAGCTGCGCCGACATTTTTGCGTCCGGGATTCTGGATGCAAGTATCTCGAATGCGTAGGTCAGCAGCGCGTCGCCGGTGAGGATGGCGGTCGCCTCGCCGAAGACTTTATGGCAGGTTGGCTTGCCGCGGCGAAGGTCATCGTCGTCCATCGCGGGCAGATCGTCGTGGATCAGTGAATAGGTATGCACCAGCTCGACGGCGGCCGCTGCGTTTTTCGCTGAATCGTTGACGTTTGTGTCAATGACCTGGCAGGCCCAAAGCAGCATCGCAGCCCGGATGCGCTTACCCGGGGATTCAACCGTGTATGTCATCGCCGACCGCAGGGAGTCCGGCAGGTTGCGGACCTGGTCCATCAGCTCCGAGAGCCGGGCATTGACGACCTGGGCGGTCTCTTTCAAGGCGGCCTTGAAATCTAATTGTACAGATTCGGTTTCGGGCATTTTCTTTCCATTGCCGGCGATACAGATTTATTCTTTTTGAGGTTCACAGGTTTCTATTATATACTTTTTGGGTGTTTCGTCTAAACAAAACCTTGCTTTTCAAGGTATAAGCTGGCAAAAATGGGCCTTTTGGATGTGTTCAGGGCCTTCATTGGAAGACTGCATCGGGATCGTGGAGAAAAAAGTACTCATTTTGGGTGTGACCGCGTCGGGCAAAGGCTCGCTTGCGTTTGAGCTGGCAAAACGCCGCAACGCGGAGATTTTAAGCGTGGATTCGATGAAAGTGTACCGGCGGATGGATATCGGGACCGCCAAGCCGCCGCGGGAACGAAGAGATGCCGTCCGGCACTGGGCGGTTGATGTCGTCGAACCCAGTGAGGCGTTTAGCGTGAATCAGTTTCTCAAAATTGCGAATGAGGCCCAGTATGATGTCCAGAACAGGGGGCTCAACCTCGTCGCGGTTGGCGGTACGGCGTTGTACATTAAAACGATGCTGCTTGGGCTTTTTGACGGGCCCGGCGAGGATGCGGATATCCGCAAAGAGTTGAAAATGCAGGTCCGCGAGAATGGGCTCTCGGTGCTGTATGAGAAGCTGCGGCATGTGGACCCCGAGGCCGCCGAGCGGATTAGTGCCAATGATGAAAAGCGGATTGTACGGGCTTTGGAAGTGTTTGAGCTGACCGGCAAGCCGATTTCTTCATTTCAGACCCAGTTTGATCGGAAAGAGATCAGCGATGACTGGTATGTGATCGGCCTTCGCCGCAGCAAGGAAGAAGAAAGCCGGCGGATCAACGCCCGGGTGAAAAAAATGGTGGAAATGGGCCTGGTTGACGAGGTGAAAGGTCTTCTTAATGAGCCCGCAGGACTGGGGCCGCAGTCGGCCTGTGCCATTGGATATGCGGAGATTATCGACCATCTAAATGGAGATATCGAACTGGATAAGGCGATTGAGCGGATCAAGATCAATACCCGCCGGTTCGCTAAATCGCAGAGGACATGGTATAAGACGTTTCGATTTGTTAACTGGATTGATGTTGAGCCGGGAGATACGCCGGAAACGCTGGCGGATCGGGCCGGGAAGATGATCGAATCAGGGAAAAAGGATTAAAAACCAACATTTAAGAGCAAGGAAAGGGATTTTTTATGAAACTGAGGGCGATGATTGTGATTTTGATGCTGTTAGGGTTGGCAGGCGGATGTCACCAGGCCAGCGAGCTGGGAGCGGCGACGAATTCGTTTGTGCGGGGAGATTTGAATGTCGATACAATAGAAAACCCGATTGATGATGTCTACAAAGCCTCGCTTGATGCGATGAACGACCTGGATTTGCAGGTGATGAGCAAGGAGTTTTCCCCCTTGGAATCCCGGATTATTGCCCGCAACAGCAAGGATGAGAAGGTGCAGGTGTGGGTGTGGCGCGTGACCGAGGGTACTTCGAAGCTTAAAATCAGGATCGGCTTGGTCGGCAATGAGACGCAGAGTTTGGCGATTTATGACCAGATCCAGGAAAACCTGTAAAAGAGGGATGTGGTGATATCGACGGCGAGTTTGAAAAATAAATCGGGAATTGGGCGGATATTAATACTGATATGCATGCCTGAGCCGCAGTTTCTGCTGCCCGGTGCGGTGCCGGTGGTGGCGGGTACGGCGCTTGGTTGGGCCCTGAGCGGATCGGTGGATGTGTTAAGGGGTCTGCTGGCACTTTTTTCGATTGTTTTTTTGAACGCCGGGTCGAACATGATCAATGATTATTATGACCATTTGAGCGGAAATGACTGGCTCAATGACAACCCGAACCCTTTCGGCGGCGGAAGTCGTTACATTCAGAACAATATCGTGACGCCGGGGCAGATGAAGCTGGCCGGGCTGGGCTCACTTGCACTCGGCGGGCTTTTAGGGCTGGCCATTTTGTACCTGACGCAAAGCGGGTTTATTTTATTGCTGGGGGCGGCTGGATTGCTGGGCGGCTATTTCTGGACGGCGCCGCCGGTTCGGTTTTGCTATCGGTTTATTGGTGAACCATATATTTTTACGCTTTTTGGGCCTTTGCCGGTGCTGGGTGCGTGTTATTTGCAGACCGGGCAGGTCCGTTGGGAGGCACTGGTTCCGGGGGCGGTGATCGGTTTTGTGATCGCGATGGTTGCGGAAATCAATTCGTTTCCGGACCGGGAGGCGGACGCCGCGGCGGATAAAAAGACATTCGTGGTTCGTTACGGTCCAAAAGCGGGGGTGTTGTTTTACAGGATTGCGATTGGGGTGTCGTTTTTAGCAGCAGCGTCGGGGATTTTCTTTGGCGGTGCGCTGATGTGGGGCGGCGTTGCGTATTTGCTGCTGATCCCGATGGGGATTGTCGCGATGCGATGGGCGAACGTAACGGACCTGACCGAGTTGGGCAAGTGCCGGGCGAATATACTGACCATCGCGCTGCACAGCGCGGGGGGTATTGCGCTTTCGATTGGGTACATTCTTAATCACTTTCTTTCGAAATAAGCCGTTTAAAACATGACATTTTAGTTCAACTGGCTATACTTAGGGCTTGCTGAATAATTTGGAAGTTCTTTTTTTACAATGGGATGGGGTT
>CAYVUI010000076.1:0-22261 GCA_964454745.1 uncultured Pirellulales bacterium
ATTTTGGCTTTGAGTGCGTCGCTCAATACTATCAAAATACCTGTGAACGGTTACAGGTTTTAAAATGAAACGTCTTATTTACAGCGATCTTTCTCTCGCAATCATCACCCTGCTCGTTTTTCTCTCACTGTCCGGCTGCATTGAATCCACGCTCCTCCAGCCAAAAGCATCGGACGGCGTCATACTCATCGGCCAAAATGCCCAGCCCAAAGAAACCTACGCCGCCAAACAACTTCAGGCATACCTCTACCAACTGACCGACCAGGTGCTGCCCATCCAGACCGCAACAAAGAATACAAAAATCCGCACCAAAGCCTTCATCGTCGGCACGCAGGATACCAACCCGCTGATCGCCCAATACAAATACGATTCCAACTGCTGCGGCGATGAACTCACCGCCCAGGGCTATTTTTTAAAGTCCCAAACCGTGAACGCTAACGATTGCATCTACATTGCCGGCACCGATGACATCGGCACACTCTACGGCGTCTACGGCCTGCTCGACGACCACTACGGCTTCGGCTTCTACATGTCCGGCGACACCGTCCCCGACAAAACCGAACTCTACATCCCCACCGTCGACGAAACCAAAACTCCCCGCCAGTACATCCGCGGTTTTTTGCCATGGACCAACTTCCCGCAGTCCGCAACCATTTACTCCTGGAACGACTACCGCTTTATCCTCGACCAGATGGCCAAAATGCGGCTAAACTTCCTCCACATCCACAACTACAACTTCGGCGCCAAACTCGAAGACGCAAAGGATTTCCTCAAAGGCCACAACGAAATGTTCCACGCCTGGACCTACAACGGCATCACCCCCCGTCCGTTCATGCCCACCGTACGAACCGGCCACCTCTGGCGATGCCCCCCCTGGGACGTAAACGAATTCCTCTTTGACGCCACCGACCTCTTCGGCGACTACGACTTCGGCTCCGAGTGCACCCTGCACAACGAATCCCTTACCAATCTCCAGGCCGCCGACAAGGGCATCTCGCTGTTTAAAAAAGTGATCGAATACGCCCACCACCGCGGCGTCAAAATCGGCCTCGGGATCGACATCGACATCCTGCCCGCCGCATACGGCGTACCCGCAGACGAACCCGGCCTGGTCGATGCACGCATGAACCAGATCACCAGCGACTACCCCGACCTCGACGTCGTACTCTGCTTCCAGTCCGAGGGCATCCACACCAACGAAGAAAACTACGAAAAATGGCACCGCATCTTCGAACGTATGTACAAACACCTCAAGCAAAACGCCCCCAACACCAAAATCGCCGTCTCCGGCTGGGGCCTCTCAAAAGAAACCGCCGAGCCGTTGCCGCGTGACGTCATCGCCGCGCCCATCGCCCCCTATTCGGCCACCTTCGAGGACGGAACCATCTACGGCGACCTCGAATACTGGTCCTGCCCCTGGCTCGAACGCGACTTCCACAGCTCGCAGTATTACTACCCCTACAATATCCACCTCTCGGACACCATCAAGTCCTACCAGCAGCGAAAAGACAACATGAAGGGCCTCTACTGCCTGACCTGGCGGCTCACCGACGCCGTGGACGCCAAGCTCTCCTACATCGCCAAGGCCCCCTGGGACCTCGAAGACAAGTACACCTCCTCAAAAACCGTCTACTACGAATACGCTGTAAACAACTACGGACCCGACGCCGCCAAAGAGATCATCTCCATCATCGACGAAAACGAGCCCTTCGCCACCGACTTCGGCGAATGCCAGCCAACCCCGGAATTCACCGGCTCCCTGCGTCCCAACAGCAACACCTACACCATGAACATCGCCGACTGGCAGCTCCTCCGTAATGGTAAACCCCTGACACAACTCTACACCGCCGCAGACTACGACAAAAACGAAGGCACCCAGAACGCCTCCTGCACCCTTGGCGGCCAGTGCGTCGGATACATCTCACCCAACCACTGGATCATGTTCAAAAACGTCAACTTCCGAAACGGACCCGACACCTTCACTGCCACCATCGCTGCCCCGCACACCAACGGCGGCGATATCGACATCCGCCTCAACGCCCCCGACGGCCCCTCCATCGGAATCATCGAGGCCCAGACAACCGGCGACTGGCAAACATGGCAAAAAACCCAGGGCAAAATCAAGTACATCACCGGCATGCACGATGTCTACCTCGTCTTCCTCAACAAGAAAAAGAACGAGTTACCCAAAGCCGATGAGCAGCTCGCCCTGATCGACCACTGGATCAAAAAGGTCGACGACCCCGCGGATCAGATCCGCCTCTCCAGGCTCCGCTGCCGCATTGCCGCCGCAAAGGACCACATCCTGCTCAACCTCAATATCCCCACAATCCAGTGGAACCAACTGCCCGGCCGCTTCGACTCCTGGGTAGACAACTTCGTATACCGCATCGACGACATCTCCTCGCTCGGTAACATCACCAGCATCCAGAACCGTTTCGTCCAGGAAAGATACCTCGCGAAGGAAAACAAACTACGCGAAAAACAGGCCGTAAAGGCTCCCTCGCATCTCGCCTGCAAGGGCACCCCGACCGGGGCCTGGATGACCTGGCGAAACAACCAGCCCGGCGCAACCGGCTTTAACGTCTACCGCAACAGCACA
This sequence comes from uncultured Pirellulales bacterium, assembly GCA_964454745.1. Taxonomy (GTDB): domain Bacteria; phylum Planctomycetota; class Phycisphaerae; order Sedimentisphaerales; family Anaerohalosphaeraceae; genus CAYVUI01. Next base: position 2,603 of record CAYVUI010000076.1, read on the forward strand.
AGAATCAATCCTGCCCCCCTGCCGGCTGATGCCCGCTCATACATGGACTCAGCAGCCAGCGGAAAATACGAATACACCGTCACCGCCATCGGCCCCGACGGCAAGGAAAGCCCATTCAGCGTACCGGACACCGTACTCGCGGGCACCGCGGACACTGAAAAACCCTACATCGTCCATGTCTCCAACCCCACCTCCGCGTGGACCGGCCAGGCAATCGACTTCACCGTCCGCGTCGTGGAAAACCGCCACCCGGACTACATCACCGCGACCCTGCACTACAGGCCCATCGGCACATCTTCTTTCCAATCCGTCCCGCTGGACCGCAAGGTCAAATCCATCTTCACCACCCGGCAAAGCTTCCCGGGCCTCAAGGACCGCACCATCGAGTACTACATCGAGGTATCCGACTCCGCCAACACGGCCCTCTACCCTGCCGACGCCCCCAAAACCACGCTCATGATCACCCCCGAAGAACCCGCGGATACCACCGCACCCAGCCGGCCGGCATCCATCAACCTTGCCAATAAAACCATCACCTGGGCACCCTCGCCCTCGCCGGACACCTACTGGTACAAAATCTACCGAGGCACAAGCCCCGATTTCACACCCTCACCGGGCACATACCTAAGCTACGTCCATAAGGACACCCTCGAATTCACCGACCTAGCCGAGGATTTTGAAGGCAATCCCCTGGCGGGAACCTGTTATTACGCCATTACCGCCCTCGACAAAACCGGCAATGAAAGCACCCCAGCCGGTCCACTGCCAATTATATACAAAGAATAAACTTGACATTTACACCCTAATTCGATAAATCTGAATACAGAAAAGCGGGCTTTGCTGGTTTTCCGACAAAGCCCGTTTTTAAAGCGTTACAAAGGGTTATACGTTTAGAATGTTGATTTCAAAGTCATTAAAGTTGACAATCAGATATAACGTATTTCCTATATAAATCCGTGTAAATGTAAAATACAAACTGGCTCCTTTCAAACTAAAACGAATGTAAGGATCAGAATCTATGGCAGGCCGAGCCCCAAAAAAAGCGATGAAACATCAGCAAATCTATGACAGGGTACTTGTAGGCATTCTGGAGGGGAAATATCTCCCCGGCAAGCAGATCCCCACAGAACAGGATCTTGCGACTCTTTTTAACGCCTCCCGCCCGACCGTCGGCAAAGCACTGCGGGAACTCGAGAGAAAGGGCTTTCTCTATCGCAAACGTGGCTCGGGAACTTATGTAAAGGAACCCTCACAGATTCAGGGGCATAAGCTGGGCATTCTCGTACCCGGCGTCAGCCTCGAATCCGGGGAACTGTTCGGGGCCATGGTCTCCCAGATGTCCCGTGAAGCCAGCGAAAGAGGCTTCGCCATGCTGCTAAACGACTCCCCGTCCGGCAATGAAGACCAGATCATCGAGCAGGCCAAAAAAATCGCACAGGAACTCATCGAGCTGCACGTTTCGGGCGTGTTCTTTCTGCCCATGGAGTTATCGCCGCAGAGGTGGTCTATCAATGAGGACATCGCCGACGCCTTCGACCAGGCCGGTGTGGCAGTGGTCCTGCTCGACCGTGATGTAAACTTAACGACCAAACGAAGCAAGTACGACCTCATCGGGATCAACAATGAAAGAGCCGCTTACAATCTCACCGAGCACCTGGTCAAAAGCGGATGCAAAAAAATCGACTTCCTGACCGGAACGGACAAATCTTCCGCGATTCGCGACCGCATTACCGGGTACCAGGGCGCACTGGCCGACAACGGGCTGAAGTTCGACGAAAACAATATCCACAAGATCGATATGAATCCTACCCGTAATCCTGACCCGGAAGAAATCCAGCAGAAAATTCAGGATTTTGTCAATCAGCGCAAACCCGATGCGGTCGTTTGTGTCAGCGACCGCAAGGCCGCAATGCTCATGAAGTGCCTGATCAAAATGAAAAAGAAGATTCCCGATGATATCCGAATCGTCGGCTTTGACGACCTCGCCTTCATCTCCTATTTGCCGGTTCAACTGACCACGGTTCGTCAGCCGTCGGATACCCTCGCCCGTGAGGCCGTCCGAACGCTCATTGACCGAATCCAGAACCCCGATCTGCCGGCAAGGGACATCACCGTTGCCACGCAGTTGATCGTTCGCGATTCCTGCGGCGCCAACCTTGGCAAATAAACGTTCGCAGCGATCATTTTTGTTTCGATCATCACGGCGCATAAAAAAAGCCTCCCTCAGCTTACAACCGGGAGGCTTGAATCCTCGATTTAAAATATCTCAGCGATATTCATAATAACTCATCTCGCCGCATTCCGGGCACTTCAACGGCGGCTTGGATAAGAGATTTCTTTCTTCAATGATTTCCTGCGTTTTTCGGAGGTACTCATCCAGGGGCATCTCGCCGCGGTGCTGACATTGAGGGTTACGGCACAGCATTTTGGCTGTTCTGCCCTCGAGCATGGCAATGTCTTGCTCGACATCATTCTCACCGCCGCCAAAGGTAGATACGGCAATCACAACGGCCGCGATGACAGCGACAACCGCAAGACCGACCAATAATTTCTTTTTCAGTGCTTCGTCCATAAAAGACTCCTGTATCCTTTTAAAATCCCAGTTCAACCCAAACCATTAAAAATCAGAATACCGGATATGCCTTCATCCATGGGGCATCCTGGTTCCACAGGGCCATCGTCTGGTCATCCGGATCGGGATGCGCCAGCGTATATCGATTCCTCTGGTCGAATGTCTTATTCCACTTCATTGTCCAGAGCTGCTTGAGCCCGAGCTTGGTACCGGAACCATCCATCATCGCGTAACAGGCATATCCGTTATGGCGGTCCATACAGAAACGCCACATCTGGTCAGAATCGGTCGCGGTTCCGGTAGGCAGTTCCGCCTCCACACGCGGGGGGATATCATAATCATGCGGCCAGGCGGCATTGGCACCCTGGTGGCCCCCGAACATCGGCACCTCCTCAGGTTCGCGGGCGGCATTGATGTTCCGCCAGTAACCGGCCACGTCATTTCCAAGACAACCCCTGCATGGTTCGGGCGGGTCCTGAATCCAGTTATTGAGCCCATAACTCTTGTAATAGGGAAATTCCTGGAACGGAATCTGCACGTAATAATTATCAATATTGCTGCTGCCAGCGCCCTTAGAGGTATATTCGTATACAGAAACATTTGTCGCGCTGAAAGATCCCTCCTTATTCGGACCGGTCGAGGGGCACATAAGAATATCCGGAGTATCCTCATAATAGTCTCGAAGCTGCGTCTGCCAGCTTCGCCATGCAATACTGTTGCCCCAGTTAAAAAATTTGCCCTGGTATGCTTCCGCGTACATGTAAAATATCTGCGACCAGGAACGCATCTGTGATGTACAGATCACCGTCCGGGTCATGTCTTTGACCTTGGAAAGAGACGGCATCAGGATTGACATCAACAGTGCGATGATGGCAATCACAACAAGAAGTTCAATCAGTGTAAAACCCTTCGTTCGTCGTTTCATCTTCTTTACCTTTCATAGACTATAACAGCTTATGATAAGAACGGCGATCAAAATACAGAATATTGATCCCAGTGCGGAGCCTCACTGTTCCATCGAGCAATGGTTGCCGAGTCCTCTTCCGGATTCGCCAGAGTACGGATATTTTTCGTATCAAACTCTTTATGCCATTTCATTGTCCAAAGCTCTTTCATACCAATCTTCCTGGCGGAACCGTCCATTAAAGAATAGCACCCATAACCATTATGCCGGTCCATACAGTACCGCCGGATTCCGGAATCGTGGTTTGTGATCTGCGGTTCTCCCGGGTAATTGGGCGGAAGATCCCAATCATGCGGCCATCCGCCCTGGGCGACAGAAGAGATACCCCCGTAGGCTCCAAAAATTGGAACCCTCTCGGGCCGCCTGGAGGCCGTTTTCCTTCTCCAGTAATAATCCTTATAAAGCCCCCCGGAATTGCCGGGTGGGTCCAGTGCCCAGTTGGTCGCACTGTAGCTTCTGTAATAAGGAAACTCAACAAAGGGCATCTCTCGATATTTTCCGCTCCCGTCATACTCGAAAGCTTTTGCGCCCCAGGCCTTATACACATCCGATTTGGCGGGCCCTGTGGTGGGACACAACAAAAGATCAGGCGTATCAATATAATAATCAAGAAGCTGGGTATGCCAGCCGGTATAGTTATGGCTTACCTGGTCGGCAAAAAACTTATCCTGGTTTCCATCGGTATACATAAAATAAAATTGTGCCCACGAACGAACCTGGGTGGTGCACACCAGAGTTCGTGTTATATCCTTCACCTTCGCAAGTGAAGGCATCAGAATAGACATCAAGAGAGCAATGATCGAAATCACAACAAGAAGTTCAATCAGCGTAAACCCCCTCGTATCCTTCTTCATCTCATGTTTCCTCTCAGAGAACAAATCGCAATAAGCAATTGCATACATATCCATAAAAAAAGCCTTCACGGAACGTATGTACCGGAAGGCTTTATCATCACACTTGATTGCGCAAGGCTTTCATTATCGCTCACGATACATGTAATAGCTGTCCATTCCGCACTTGGGGCACTTCAATGGCGGAATATCCCTTGCATTGGTTTCTTCCGCAATCCTGCGGGTTTCTTTCAGGTACTCTTTACGGGGCATATCACCGCGATGCCCGCATTGAGGATTCCTGCACATCATCGGCATCATATCCTCATCAGAGATATTTTGGTCTATAAAGCTGTCCAAATTCCTGTTTCCACCGCCGGATAATGATTTTACCGTGATTGTGCCCGCGACAATTACAGCAACTACCGCAACAACGGAAAGCAGTATTTTCTTGGTTTTGTCATCCATAACAGGCTCCAGTATCTAAAGCGGAATCAACTTAGTTCAATATACTTTGTAGTTTTTCCAATGCGGAGCTTCAGTATCCCAGCGGGAACGCGTCGCGGAATCATCTTCCTGGTTCGCGAGAGTTCGCTTATTTTTCGTATCAAATTCTTTGTGCCACTTCAGGGTCCACAGTTCCTTCATGCCGACCTTGCGGGCGGAACCATCCATGAAGGAATAACAGCCGTACCCATTGTGCCGGTCCATGCAGAATCGGCGGATTCCGGAATCCTGGTTTGTAATCTGCGGTTCGCCGGGGTAATTGGGGGGCAGATCATAATCATTGGGCCATGCACCCATCGCTACATTCGAAATCCCGCCGTAATCCCCGAAAAGAGGAACCTGTTCAGGTGTGCGTGTCGCATTCTTTTTTTTCCAATACCAGGCAAATTTACCGTGACTCGCCTCTGCATTGTACATCCAGTTGTTGCCCCCATAACTCTTATTGTAGGGCAAAGCCTCCTGTACATCGTTTCCTGATTTATATACCCATATGCCCATCCCCGAGGTACTGTAAATATCGGATTTGGTATCGCTGGTAGTCGGACAAAGCAAGATATCCGGGGTATCTTTATAGTAATCATAAAGTGCCGTCGCCCATCCACCGGGATCTTTACTTGCGGGACCACTTGGAAGTTTATCTGCATTTCCTTCGCAGTACATGAAGAAAAACTGTGCCCACGAACGAACCTGTGTTGTGCACACCAGCGTCCGGGTCATATCCTTGACCTTGGAAAGCGAAGGCATAAGAATGGACATTAAGAGAGCAATGATGGAAATAACCACAAGTAGCTCAATAAGCGTAAAACCTTTGACCTGTTTTTTCATTTTTTACCCCTGAAAAAAATAACTGTACCCTAACTGACTACTTACTAATCATAAATAAATGTTAGAGAAAAGTCACGTCTTTTTTGCCCAATTTATTAAATATTTCGGCAAAAAATGACCAGAGGATTGGTTAAATCCTGTATTTTACTCAAAAAACGACTATTTATCGGTTTGCGCCGCAGGATTCACGCACAATCAGATCCGTAGCAAGGATAATGTCCCGCGCGGGCTGTTCCGGGTGCTTCAGGCGGTCAATCAGGGTGCGAACCGCCTCACGGGCCAGGGATTCCGCCGGCTGGCGAACCGTGGTCAATGGTACCGGCAGATACGCAATAAACGGCAGATCATCAAAGCCAACAAGACGTACATCATCCGGAATTGATATCCCCATATTGTACAAGCAGCGCATCACAATCGCCGCTGTACGGTCGTTAATGCAGATAATCGCCTCGGGCTTCTCCGGCGAGGGCATGATGTTATGCAGGCACTCCTCGAGTTTTTCAGGGTGCATTTCGTTTTCTTCATGGACGCTGAGCCTGTGGATCCTCGACTGGTCCAGCGGCACCTCGTACTTGGCCAGGGCATGGCAATAGCCGTTAATACGGTCCAGAACCGCACTTGAATCCACCGGGCCGGCAATAAAATGGATATTCTTGCACCCAAGCGACAGCAAATGCTCCGTGACCCGGTACGATGCTCTTTCGTTATTCACGCAGACAAGGTCATATTTGCTGCGCTCGAGCCCGGGGTAGATATCCCGGTCGATCAGCACGACACCGATCCCCGCCTTTTCAAAGGCCTCGGCGATCTCGACATTGACATCCCGGTTCCGCTCGGAAACCTCGATAGGCATGAAAAACACGCCTGAAACGCGTAAATCGATCAATTGCTGGCAGATTCGCCGGGCCTGCTTGACAATCGCCTCCTCGTTCCCAAAAGGCGAATCATTAAGCAAAAGCACATAATTCCGCTCGCTGGCCTCGCGGGACATCTGCGAGACCATCGTGCCGAAAAGCTCCGAAGAATCGATCATCACCCCCGGTACGAGAATACCGAGTTTCTGGCCCCGCACCTGCGAGGGCTTGCGGACAAAGGTGCCCGCACCGCGCTTACGATAGATCAGGCCCTTTTGCTCCAGTTCCTGCAGCGCCCGGCCGACCGTCGGTCGAGAGGCCTTGAAATAAGCTGCAAGCTCCTGCTCTGTAGGGATTTGCGCGCCTGGTGCATATTTGCCTTCCATGATCCCGCCCAGGATGCGGTCATAGATCCTCTGGTGCTTGGCAATCTTCTCTGACGATTTCAACGGCATTTTCAAAACCTTTATTCAATAACCTCAAATGTTTAAATACAAATTACCTGCATTTGAATTCTAACAAAACTCCATGATATGTCAAATAATATCTTTAACATTATTTCAAAAACACCAAGAACGAACTCTTGCTATAAACCACAATAATAAAGTGACTTACAGCTAATAATGCTTACATCACCTTACATTAGCCATCAAATACCAAGGCAATTATCATTACAATACCCCCTGCAAATGTGAACATAATCAAACACAAATAATTACCGTTCGTGCTTCAATAAGAACAAACACATTTCAAGAATGAACCTTACAATTCAAATCGATATAATTTTCACATTTTCCTGTTAATGGATCGCTGTCAATAAGAAAACCGCCCTCTTGTAAGAAATCAATACCTGAAAAAGCGATCTGTTTTACGATTCATTGACAACTCTTGCAAAACTCCATATCATCCAACATCCATTAGTAATAACCTATCAGGAGAATTACGATGACAAACGTCACAAATAAACAGCCTTCAGGATTCAATCTCAATTCAGCCCTGCTGATGATCGCACTTTGTGTATCTGCTGTATTCACAATCCATGGTCCAGCACAGGCCGCAAATAACAAGATAGACATTGTCTCTATATCACAAAAATCCCAAATCGATCAATACGCCGCCGCGGAACTGAAAAAATACCTCCTCCAGGCCTTTTCAGTGAATCCGCAAATCAAAAACCAGATTAATCCATCTGCAAAGTATACATTTATCCTCACCTCTGACATATCCACCCTGCCCGCACAATACAAAAACCAACTCAATAACAGCAATCTCAAATCAGACCAGGGCTACCTGCTCAAAACCATCCCGGGCGAAAACACGCTGATCATCGCAGCCAAAACACCCGAGGGCCTGCTTTACGGCGTCTACGGCCTGCTCGACGACCATTACGACTTCGGCTTCTACTTCAGCGGCGATACCCTGCCCGACCACCAGAACTTCTACCTGCCCGTTATCGACGAAACCCAGAACCCCCACATGCAGATCCGCGGCTTTTTGCCCTGGACCAATTTCCCCCAGTCCGCGACCGTCTACTCCTGGAACGACTGGAAATTCATCATCGACCAGTCCGCCCGCATGCGGATGAACTTCATCCACATCCACAACTACAACGGCATGCTTGGCCACAACGAACCCTACCACAACTTCCCCTACGACGGCCATTGGTCCCGCGTCTGGATGCCCAGCGTCCGCACAGGCCACGCATGGGCCGGCCCGGCATGGAACATCAAACACTACCAGTTCGGCGCGTACGACCTCTTCGACGATTACGACTTCACCTCCGAATGCTCCCTGCACAACGAATCGCTCACCAATGTCCAGGTCTACTTTAAAGCCGCGTCCCTCTTTAAAAAGGTCATTGACTACGCCCACACCCGCGGCGTAAAGATCGGCCTCGGCCTCGATATCGACCTGATTCCAGACGAATACGAAAAAATGGGCGCCAAAGCCGACGATCCCGGCCTGATCGTTGCCCGCGTCAGGCAAATCGCCCATGATTACCCCAACCTCGATTACCTGCTCTGCTTCCAGTCCGAAGGCGGAGGCGGCCACGGCGACAAAACCGAATTCTACAAACAGTGGCAACAGATGGTGCTGCACTACTACAATCTTATGAAAGAATACAGTCCTTCCACCCGCCTGGCCGTTTCCGGCTGGAGCATGAACCCCAAGGCGGTTGCCCCCCTGCCCAAAGACATCATCTGCGCCCCCATCTCCGGCTACTCCGACCGCTTCCAGCCCGGCACCGACTTCCCCAACCGCGAATACTGGGGCTGCCCCTGGATGGAACGCGACGGCAAAGGCTCCCAGCACTATTACCCCTTCGACACCGACCTGTCCAACACCATCGACGCCTACCAGGGCCGCACCGAAAACATGACCGGCCTCTACACCCTCACCTGGCGGCTGACCGATGCAATCGACCCCAAGATGTCCTACATCGCCAAGGCCCCCTGGGACCAGGCCGGCAAATACACCACCTCGCACGATGTCTACCACGAATACGCACGCCGCAACTACGGCACCAGCGCCGCCGACCCCATTACCGCCATCATCAACCAGAACGAACCCTTCGCCCACGACTGCGGCGAATGCGCACGCACACCCGGCCTCTCCGGCTCGGCCACCCGCGCCACCTTCGGCCACTTCATGAACCTTAAGAACATCGAACTGCTCGACGAAAACCAATCCGTCCTGCAAACCGTAAACGCCGCCGAGTTCAACAAAAAACGCGGAAACCTCCGCAAACAAAGCAATAACAAAGGTGAATTTCTCGCCCGAATTAACCGTGATGAAGCCGTCATCTACAACAACATCACCTTTGAAAACGCAGCAACCATCCGCATCAATGCCGCCGGCCATTACATCCCCGGCTACGTCGAAATCCGCACCGATTCCTTCACCGGTCCGCTCCTGGCCGAGATCGACTTTATCCCCACCAGCGGCTGGACGAACTGGAAGCCCTTTACCACGCAGATCCCCCCCGTCCCGGGCACAAACAACCTCGTACTCATCTTCCGCTCGCAGCGCGGCAACGATCTCGACAAGGCCAACATGCAGTTAAACACCATCCGCACCGCCATGGACAGCACCACCGACCCCATGGACAAACTCCGCCTCGACTGGCTCTACCGCCGCATCGCCTCGGTCCGCGACTACATCCTGCTCGACGTCAACTTCCCCCACCGCGACTGGCCCGGCCTGCCCGGCGCCTTCGAGAGCTGGGCCCAAAACTTCATCTATCGCGTCAACGACATCTCCTCACTGGGCAACGTCCACAGCACCCAGAACCGCCACGTCCAGCTTGAATACACCAGCCGTAAAATGCGTCTTCACCAGGGAGAAACCACCAAACCGCCGATCAACGTCAGCGTCCGCGGCACCAAAGACGGCGCCGTCATCACCTGGGACCCAAACCCAAACGATATCACCGGCTTCCACGTCTACCGCTCCGGCAAGCAGCTCACCGACGAGTCGCTGCCCCCAAATCAAACAAGCTACCGCGACACCGCTGACGGCCATTTCCGCTACCAGGTCCGCACCCTTGCAAAGAACGGCCGGCCAAGCCACCTCTCCATCCCCCAGCATTGCAGCGCCGGCTCCGGCGACACCCAGGCCCCGCAGCTTTTCGTCATCTCCCCGCCGACCTCCGCGACTCTCGGCCTGCCCGCCGAAGTCATGGTCCGCGTGCTCGACAGCCGCGAATACGGCCTGATCTCCGCAAAGCTCCACTACAAAACCCCCTCGCAGGCAAAGTGGAACACCCTCGAAATGCCGCGGAAAACCAAGGCCATCTTCGCCTGCTCCATCCCGACAAAAGGCCTTACGGACGAAACCATCGAATACTACATCGAAGTGACCGATTCAGACAATACCGCGTACTACCCCGCCAGCGCACCGAAAACTCCCGCGGCGGTCTCCCTGGTCAAATCCGCAGTCACAATCGAAACCCCGGCCCCGATCAAAAAATACTCGCAGAAAGGCAATACCCTCTTGTGGTCGCCGGTTGGCGCCGCCTACTGGTACCGCGTCTACCGCGCAAACACGCCGGACTTCACCCCCTCGCCGGCCAGCTTCCTCGCCTACTTCAGCAATGATACCACCAGCTTCACCGACATGGCCCCCGGTTTTGACGCCGAGCCCCTCGCCGGCCGCTACTACTACAAAATTACCGTAGTCAACCAGGCCGGCGCAGAAAGCCAGCCGACAAAACCGATTGCCATCGACTGGTAATAATCGGGAAATTAAAAATCGCCCTGTTTCAGCAGCTCCTGTGTCTGCCGCGGACGGTACTCCATGCGCACCCGCCACAGCAGTTCCTCGGGCGAAACCGCATGCACATCCGCATCCAGCCGGTCCACGATCCATTGAATAGGCGTCAAACCGCGGATACCGCCCTGCTCGCGGGCCTCCTTTGCATCACGACTTGTATTTTCCGCCATCTCATCGTCTCCGGGAGCATACCGGAACATCGACCACGCATGGTTCGCCGTCACGCTAAAGCTCCTAAGCCCCTGCTTCTCGTATTCCGCCGCATACTCATTGGTCATCCGGACCACCTTTGCCGGCGTGCCGCCCCGCGGCCAGCGAGCGTTGTTCCACGTCGAAAACTTCGCTGTGACCACCGGGATATCCACACCCTGCTTGTTCTCGAACCAGAAGATCTGCCCGTCCCCGCCGTCATACGGGTAATACTGCAGCGCGATGATCCCGGCAATCTCTTCCAGCTCCTCGGCATACACCTGGTATGCCGCCTTCGCCTCCGGGCCGTCTACGTCCTGGCAGATAAACGAGAACACCTTCACACCGCTCTCTTTAAGCTGGGCATTGATCTTACGTGCATGGTCCCGCAAAACTGCCAAACGGTCCGGACGCTCTTTCGCGAATTCATCCGGGTAATAATACCCCGCCCCATGCTCGGACAGCGAAATCGCCTCCGGCTGTGTGCGCGACAGATACTCCAGCACCGGCGGACACATCTGGTTCAAATGCCCCGCGCAGACCGTCCAGCCGAATCCAAAGTCGCCGTTATGCGGGTTCGCCCAGTACGATTCATGATCACAGAAATTGCCCAGCAGCCACTGCAGGTTATCACCGTCGCTCATCAAAAAGGTCGTAAAATGCCTGCCGCGGTCATAATCAATCGTTCGCGGGTCCAGGCTCTTGACCGGCTGGGTCTGGTACGTTTCGCTGCCCGCACTCAACAGGGGCAGGTTCATCGCCCAGTTCGACGCCGTCTGGAAATGTCCCCAGTGCGTCAGCGGCTTGGTATGATGATCCTCATTGCCGCTGTTCCACCCCATCACCGGGCTGCCCGGCTCCATCCATTCAAGAATACGTCCCAAAGGCTCATCCGTACCATAGATCGCCATCGTCCGGTGCGCCACCGCCATGGCCCGGTTGTTCGCCACCTTCGGATCAATTGTCAGCAGCAGCTTGCGATTTAGCATCTCACCAAATGTATCCAGCACCCACGCTTCCTTCCGGCCCCGGGCATCAAACAACTTCTCGAGCCCCATTTCCTTTGCCTTCGCCTCCTGGCCTTCCTCAATCAGAATGCCGCCCATAAGCCCTGCCAAAGTAGTCGCCACATTCACGGAATGGTCCTCGCCCTCGCGCTTCTCGTAAAGCCCGCCTTCGGAATGGTCATACGAGTACAGCACATACCCCTTGACAATCCCCTTGTTACGGTATCGCTCCACGAGCTGCCACGGGGTAAACACGCCCCTTTCCTCGGCCTGGATGTGCTTGATCGTCTCTTCATACCACAGCGGGTACAACCCCTGCGGAGAATCGATCCATACCATTTCATCCAGCTTGCCCTCATTGACGGCCTGCGCCGCAAGCCCGGAAACGGACTGCGCCAGGATATGCGTCGCATTCGTTGCGGACTTGCCGTTGGGGCTGGTGACCGCTTCGAATGAATTCACAGGTGTCGTTCGCACCACCCCCGCGGGCACCTTCTGCACCGGCCACCAGCGGGCGTCCATTTTCAGTTTATCGGCCTGCGAAGAAGAGTGCTGCTCCGCGCATCCGCCCAGAAGAACAGCCAATCCCATAACAGAGATCAGAAAAAAGCGATAGAGTTTCATGAATCCATTCTCCCAAAAATCATTACACAAAAAAAGGGAGAAAACCCGCAGGCTCTCTCCCTGTTCTATACAAAACATAAATTACGCCTCGAGACGGATCGTCTCGATCTTATGCGGCTTGATCTTCCATTCGATCGTACCGTCTTTCACCGCCAGGTCTTCAAAGACCTCCGCTTCATTGAGCTTCATGCGGCTGGCCGACTTGACCGGCAGCTTGACAACCAGCTTCGTGCTGACCTCGTCGGAAGTCGTGTTCCACAGGCGAAGAATAAACGCCTTATTGTCTTCCGAACGCTTAAGGCCCGCGAGCATAATCTTGTCATTGGGTTCGATCTTCATCAGGCTCTCGGTCGAGGCCAATTCGCCGCTCTTGGGTACGCCCTGCAGCGCCTTGACGTCCACCTTGAAACCGTAGGCCTGGTGAAGCACATCCGCTTCTTTCCAGTCGCCCTTGTGCGGATACAGTGCATATTCGCATTCCAGCTCACCAAAACCGTGCAGGCCGGTGTACTGGTCAAACTCTTCGGGGATCATCTTGCTGTTGGCCGTCATATACGCACGGTGCGTACGCAGCAGCGTCAGGGCAATCGTGCGGTCCGTATCATCAAAGACTTCGTATTCACGAAGGCCCTTGGTCAAAACCGCGACACCGCACTTGCTGTCATTCATATCCACAAAGTTCTGCATCGGCTGGAAGGAGAAGAACTTCTCGAAGTTATCCCCGGTTTCAGTCCAGCGGATACAGCGTTTTTCAACCGCGAATGCACTTTCGACATTCACGTAATCCGACTCCACACCCGTCGGGAAGTTCACCTGCAGGCGATGGTCCCGTGCCGAGTTGTTCAGGCGGGTACGGATCCGAACCATCTTGGAGCCCTTCTCAAGGGTCAGCCAGGTTGTTACCGGCACATCAACCAGGTCCCGCATGCGGTCACGTTCGTCCAGTGTTGCCGCTGAGGGCACCTTCAGTGTCAGGTCAATGCGGAACGCGCCGCGGAGCAGGTTGCTCTCGATCATCGTGATATCCGCTACGCAGCCAAGACTCGTGCGTGTCTCGTTCCGCAGGGGAACATTGCTGACGTGTGCACTGCCGACCTCACCGTTATCGGTAAAGTAGTGCTGGTTTTCCATCACCTTGCCGGTCGCCTTGTGCAGCAGCGAGAACGTGCCGTTGGGGTGGATGGTCACCTTGATATTTTCGTTTTCGAGCACGCCGTTGGGACGGCCGATCAGCGGACGCGCCGGGCCATGCTCGGGCTTTTCAACATATTCCGGACCCCGCGGGCGAAGTGCGTAGGTCGCATAGCCCATCTCGGGCACCTCGGCATTGAGCAGCATTCGGCGGCGTTTGAACCTGCCCTTAATCCCCGCGGTATCGAGGTGACGCTCTACGCTGATTTCAACTGATTCTTCGCTGAGGACTTCGTATTCGAGCTTGCCGCCCTTTTCGTCCACGATATCGAAGTATTTGATGCTCGTATCGCTGCCGCCGACACCCGTGGCCGGGTCGACAATACCGCCCTGTGCCCCATCCGGCAGGTCAATGACCAGCGGCATCACGCCCTGGCGGGCAAACGGCATGGTGTTAAACAGCGTAATCGTATGGTCGCCGTCCTCGAATTTGCTCGAGGTATCGATCTTGTCAAAGAGTGAAATCGCGCTGCGGGCACTGACTTCCTGCCCAACCGTACGTGCAATTGAGAAGCGGTAGAGCATATCTTCGTGCGCCTGGTCAACCGCCGCGCCGCAGATGCTGTCGTGCGCCTGGTTCTGCAGCAGGTTCGACCATGCGATCTCGAGGTTCTCAACCGGGTATTCAGTGCCCAGCATAGAAGCCCAGCAGGCCATCGGCTCTGCGAGATTCAGCAGCAGGGTTTCCGCCTCATTATTGAGGATTTTCAGCTTGATACGCGAAGAGTGCGTTGCGCCCAGCAGGCAGTTAAAGCCGTTGATCACCGCCGGGTAGCGAAGCTCACCTTCGTGAACAAACAGTTTGTCGTCATCAGAATCCGCGACGATCGCGTCGAAATACTCGTCCAGCGTACTCTGGCGAATCTCGACTTCATCCTGGACCTTGTTCATCGCCTCGATCATTTCAGGCAGCAGCTCGAACGGGGCCTGGTTGTCTTCCATGTTCAGGGCAAGAATGTGCTTGCCGACCGCGTACGGAAGGGCCTGGTCCATGATCGTCTGGAACGATTTCTTCAGTGAAGCTTCGTCATCCTTAAAGGAAGGCACCTCATGGCGAAGCTCAAAGCCGCGCTGATAGCCATCCATGTCACACATGTGGACCGGGATGTTGTCCTTGTCATACGCGTAAGACAGGTCACGTTCCGGCTTGCCGACCACCAGCGGCTGGTGAACGTAGAAGAACCAGTTCGTGCGGGTTACCTCGTCAAAGGTACGCAGGGTATGAATCTTCGAGCCGTCCGGGGATTCCCAGTGGAACAGCGAAGGCAAGGCGTATTTATTCGTTCCGCGGTAGAACATCGCGGTCGGAATGTCAAAGCCGCGGTAAATCTGCGGAAGCTGCGAGGTCTGGCCGTAGGAAGTCGCCGTATAACCCGACTTCATCCCGCCGCCGAAATCGTCCGCCATCTTCGAACCCAAAAGCAGGTTACGGATCAGGCACTCCGGGGCAACCGTAAAGGTCTCCGGCAGCGTATACCAGTTGACCAGTGTCAGGCGGCCTTCTTTGACCAGCTTGCGGATTCGTTCCTTTGCATCCGGGCGAACCGTCATGTAGTCCTCGAGGACAATCATGCCGCCGTCGATACAAAACGTCTTATAGCTCTCCTTGGACTCGATGAGATCCTGTGTCTGGTCGATCAGATCACGAAGACGAAGCTTGGACTGCTCCGCGGTATGTCGCCATTCACGGTCCCAGTGCGTCCCGGAGATTACATGCATTACGTACTTCTTAGCCATAAATCAAACCCTTAACTACCTTTCGTTACAATTTTTCTCTTTTAGTTATTAGTAAATTTTGCGGATTCAACACCTATATCTTCCGGCGAAGGATCATATTCACCGGTTTCGATCATTTTTTCCACCCATTCGTCTTTCTGCTTTTTGCCCGGCAGCTTGGTCCACCACAGGAAATACATCCCGATGCCGCCGATGGCGAACAGGACAAACGTAATCCAAAACGCCCTCCAAGTCTGCAAAATCGCCTGCATCGGCAGCAGGAACATCGTCACCTGCCAGAGCATGACAAACGGAATCGCAACAATATCATAAAAATGCTCGCGGTGAAGGTCCTTGCGGAACGCCTCGGGCATTTCTTTCTCAAACGGCCCCCACAGCCCGAACGGCCGGGTCCGAATGTAAAACTTACGAACCGTTTCCTTATTTTCAGGCGGTGTCAGATACGTACCGATAATCGTAGCGATCAGTGCCAGGCCCAGGATAACCAGGAACATCCAGACTTCGTTGGTCAGGAATGCGTACACATGCTCGTACCCTTCCCTTTCATGGAAGAAGCCGGTCACGAAGCGATGGATAACGGCGATCACGATGCCTGAAATCGTACCCACGGCGAATCCGCCGCCGTTAAACCGCCACCAGTACAGACGCAGGAAGCCGGGCACCAGTGCACCCGCACCGAGGCCCATCACGATCCAGCCCCAGATCTCGTTAACGTTTTTAAGCGAATAGGCAAATAAATAGGCCAAAAAGACCATAAAGGCCACAAAAAGCCAGGTCATCCCGATCAGTTCCTTATTGGAAGCATTCGGTCGGAAGTATTTCTGGTAAAAATCGCGTGTCATCACACCGGCAGACAGGTTCACCTGCGAGTCAAACGTGGACATCGAAGCCGCGACAAGAGCGACCAGCATCAAACCGCGAAGCCCGACTGGAATCCGGAAAAGCAGTACAGCAGGCAGGATTCGCTCAGGATTGACCGTGCCATGATAACTGACCAGTAATATCTTTTTCTCCCAGGCTTCTCCAAGAATGGCCTGGAGCTGCGGTGCCAATTGAGGATACTCCGCGGGGTTGTTTCGAATGTTGGAAATCACGGTCTCCCAGTTGGTTGCGGAGATATTGGCTACGGAGGCCTTAATCGCCGCTGCCGCTTCCGTAAGAACCGCCTGGTCCTTGAACAGATCACTGACCAGGAAAATACCCAGTGTGGCAAAACCGATCATCAAAGGCCAGCGGAAGGTCATCAAAATCGTCCACAGGAACGATAAAACACCACATTCACGGTCGTTACGGGCACCGAAGTACTTCGGATCGCCGGGGAAACCGAGACCGCGAAATACGTTATTCAAGATATAGAAAAACGCAAACCAGAATAGATTTCGGTACTGTTCATATCCTTTTGGCGCGTCTATTTGATAGGTAAACGCCGAGCTGGTCCAGTTTTCCTGGCCGGTGACGCTGGCGGCAAGCTCACTGAAACCGGCAGTATCCGCGATTTGGGTATATGCCATAAACGAAACGATCAGTACCGCAGCCATAATGATAAAGGCCTGGAACATATCGGTAAAAACTACTCCGTAAAAGCCGGAAACCATGGTATAAATGGTAGCGACGACTACGAGGATCAGCGTACATTCCCGAGGCGTAAAGGGGAGAATCATAGACAAAAACAGGCCGATTGCCTTCATCAGGTAGGCCAGCATGGCAATGGTAGTCGCGATAACTCCAAGTGCAGAAGCGACTTGCGCGAATCGACCGCCAAGACCGTCGCCAAAGCGGAAGATCATCCACTCGGCTGGGGTCAGGCAGCGGGACCGCCGCATCCATTTGCCGACAAAAAGCAGCATAAATGGCAAAAGAAGGCCTGCACCACCGCGAAACTCAATGTAAAGCCCGCGTGGGCCGAGAATATAGAGGAACGAGACGATCAGCATGGTGCCGGCGACGTCCAGCCAGGATGCCATACCGGACATGCCCAGCGCCCACCAGGGCAAGGTGCGGTTGCCGACGCAGTAATCTTCGAGACTTGCGGAGGCCTTTTTAGAGAGGTAAATCCCTAAGCCAACAAGGATTGTGAAATATGTGATAATGACCGCAATGTCGATCGAATTTAGATAATCCAAGCTGAGTACCTCCAAAACAGGTTAATTGTATGCTTTTTCACGAGTTTTCGCCGCCAGAAAAACTATAATAGAAGTATAAATGATCGCAATATAAATCTTTATTTTTTATAATAAGCGGCCCATTTTACCCTAAGCCGGGGACATGTCAAGAAGAAGCATTGACAAATGATGAAATATTGCCAAGGTCGTCTTTGGCATTCGTGAGAATGTGAGGATCGTGCCGGCTGGGATGATTATTGGCCGGGGATGAAGGGGGCTTTTTGTGATGGATTTCACAAATATATATGGTGCAAGCAGGTCTGTTATTATTAATATGGAGAAGTTCAGGAGCTGAAATTCAAACGCTTGTATGAATTTTGACATACAAATGTTTAATACAAACGTTTAATACAAATGTATGAATTTTGGCGTTCCGATACATTATTGTAGCGGTTTTTGGAGTATCAACATTTATGTAAAATCGAATCGTACAAATGTACGATTTTTCTCGAACGTTTGTACGATTTTTTCTTCCGGACTTTCGGCAGGTTTGAGCGGCCCCGGTGTGCCGTGCGGGGGATGGAAAGAAGAGCATGGAATTTAAAAAATAAGCCGCAGATGCGTTGATTTTCGAAGTACAGCAATCGAAAGAAACGCATGCTGATTCTCCGTAGTGGGCCGTGCCCACCGCCAACGATTACAAACCTCCAAATGTTTTCATTGCCCCGACCGCCTTCAATATCCGGTACCGTATTTTCGCCTTCTTATGACCAATGGCGGTTGCCCCTTTTCGCTGAAGCTGCGGTGCGACAGGCAGACCACCCTGCAAAATTTGTATCCATAAATTTCCTTTTCATCTCTCTTTGTTTCAATTACACTTCAGGCCATGGTAAAAGGGAACAGGAATGAAAGGAGCCTGATGCCTGCAGGGAACTTCTCTTCATGGCCTTCATGAGCTTTATGGTAAAAAAATACTCACCATGAAGGAATTGAAGTGATTGAAGGTTATAATTGATTATATCTACGTGACTTGATTGGTTTAAAGTAGAATAGGACAGGGACTATGAAATGTATTTTTAAGAAAATGATAGATTTTCTAAATAAGGGAAAATATACAACAAATGAAGAGGCTGCTGGCATAATAAGAAGACTTGCTGACAATCAGTTTGATTATCCTTTGGAATGGGATGATTTTGAGTCACTAAAAGAAGAAAATTCTGAAGCTGATATCGCTCTTGATCTCTGCATTTTCTTTGCAAAGAAATACCCGGGGAATAAAACGGCATTATCCTGTAACGAGAAAGTATGTTTAGTCTTTCTTAAAATTGCGGATACCTTAGAAGACAATGGATTTTCAAATTTGAATTTTGGGAAAACTAAGGAGCTCTTAAGACAGGGAATTCTTTCAGAGGAACTCAGAAGTATGCTTTCAGTTACGTAGCTGATCCTGTCCTTCATGAGCTTTATGGTAAAAAAATACTCACCATGAAGGAATTGAAGTTCTTGAAGGTGATAATTGATTTTATCTGGTACAAAAAACCGGGGCAGAGCAGTACAATAAATCTATATGATACAACAATGGGCAGTGAATTCGTATACTATGATGTATATCTTAATCTTAGTCTTGAGCTGCCTGTAATACTTAAAAATGAGAAAATCTTGAATTTGGATAATGAGTATGAAAAGTATGAGATATTCTCATACTGTGCAACATCACGAGCACGTGCATTAGGCAGTGTTGGGAAACCTGTAGAAGGGATAAACGATTTTAATCTAGCTAATTTTGGTTACGGAACTCCAGATTGGCATCATGGTAGAGAGTTCTATTCAAGTATTGCAGAGCAGTGGGATGTATGGGTTTCTATTAAATCTAGGTTGCATTTGCCAGGATCTCCATAGTAAAAAAATTTTGAAAGGCATAATTATGAAATTTAATATGACAGCGCTAAAAAAGCTCAAGAAAAGTGAAGGTGTTAGCCGATGAA
>CAYVUI010000077.1:0-22105 GCA_964454745.1 uncultured Pirellulales bacterium
CGGGTGAGTGGTTTTTCGGACGGGGTTCTGGAGATAGATGCCCAGCCGGGGCCGGTATTGCAGCAGTTAACGCAGCGGCAGGGTGAACTGCTCAGGAAGATACGAAGGCACAGGCAGTGCAGTGATATAACGAAAATACGAATTAGACCCAGGGTCATAAAACAGGAAAACGATGAGTAACCCGAATATTAAAGATCATAAATACGATGCCAGCAGCATTAAAATCCTCGAGGGCCTAGAGGCGGTTCGCAAGCGGCCGGATATGTATATTGGTAACCGGCAGGAGGCGGGGCTGCATCACTTGGTGTACGAGGTGCTGGATAACGCAATTGACGAGGCACTGGCAGGCCGGTGCGACCAGATTACCGTGCGGATTAATCTTGACGGGTCTTGTACGATTGAGGACAACGGCTGCGGGATTCCCGTCGATACGCACAAGGACGTGGGGCGAAGCGCGCTGGAAGTGGTTCTGACGACGCTGCACGCAGGGGGCAAGTTTGACGACAAGGCGTACAAGGTGTCCGGCGGGCTGCATGGCGTGGGGGTCAGTGTGGTGAACGCTCTTTCCGAGTGGCTCGAGGCCGAGGTGTGCCGTGACGGGGAGATACATTATTTCCGCTGCAATCGGGGGCGGGCTAAGGAGCCGGTAAAGGTCATCGGCGATACGCAGAAGACCGGCACGAAGATAACGTTTTTGCCGGACGACGAGATTTTTGAGAAGGTG
Source organism: uncultured Pirellulales bacterium (assembly GCA_964454745.1). GTDB lineage: Bacteria > Planctomycetota > Phycisphaerae > Sedimentisphaerales > Anaerohalosphaeraceae > CAYVUI01. Next base: position 725 of record CAYVUI010000077.1, read on the forward strand.
GAATTTAATCACGACACCCTGGCCAAGCGGATGCGCGAGCTGGCGTATCTAAACGGCGGGGTGAGTATTGCCTTCCAGGACGACCGGCTCAAGAAGAAAGAGACGTTCCATTTTGAGGACGGGCTGCGGGCGTTTGTTCAGCACCTTAACGAAGGCAAGACGTCGCTTTCGCCGGTGATGCTGTTCAGCAAGGAGGATGAGGCTTCAGGCATTAGCTGTGAGATTGCCCTGCAGTACAACGACGGATTTAATGAAAACGTAATGGCCTTTGCGAATAACATTTTGAATATTGACGGCGGGACGCACCTGTCGGGTTTTCGCACGGCGTTGACCAGGACGATGAACGCGTATGCCCGCGGCGCGAATATGCTAAAGGGCTCTACGACGACGACCGGGGAAGATTTGCGGGAGGGTTTGACCGCGGTCATCTCGGCGAAGGTGCCGGACCCGCATTTTGAAGCGCAGACCAAGGTTCGCCTGTCGAACCCGGAGGTCGGCAGCTTTGTGGAAACCATGTTAAATGAACAGCTCGGGATTTTCCTTGAGGAGCACCCCGGCGATGCCAAGCGGATTTTGAACAAGGCGATCCAGGCGGCGGCAGCGCGCGAGGCGGCGCGTAAGGCGCGCGAGCTGACCCGTCGAAAGGGTGCCCTTAGCGGGGCGAACCTGCCGGGCAAGCTGTGGGACTGTTCGAGCAAGGATACCAAGACGACCGAGATTTTCATCGTCGAGGGTGATTCGGCGGGCGGGTCGGCCAAGAGCGGTCGCGATCGGAATATCCAGGCGATTTTGCCGCTCAAGGGTAAGATCATTAACGTCGAGAAGGCCCGGCTCGAGAAAATGCTCGGCCACGAAGAGGTACGGACGATTATCAGTGCGCTGGGTACCGGGATCGGCGCGGATGAATTCGATATCGAAAAATGCCGCTACGGTAAGGTCGTACTGATGACCGACGCCGATATTGACGGGGCTCATATCCGTACACTGCTTTTGACATTTTTCTTTCGTCAGATGCCGCGGCTGTTCGAGAAAGAGATGATCTATATTGCCCAGCCGCCGCTGTACGAGATTCGGGCCAGGGGTGCGAAAAAGAGCGAGTACATTGTCAACGAGGGCCGGATGCGAAAGCGGATGGAATCGCGCGGGCTCGAGGATACCCAACTGGTGATCCACAACGGCCAGGGCGACCGGACCATTGAGAACCAGAAGCTCATGGACCTGACCAAGCTTTTGAATGATATCGAACGGCTCTCACAGGTAATCGAGCGGCGCGGAATCGTGTTCAAGAAATTTATCGAGAATTATTACGACGGGTCCCGGCTGCCGAGCTTTAGGATTCGCGTACAAAGCGAAGATGAATTTTTCTACGAAAAGAGCGACTACGAAAAACGCCTGACCGAGCTTGGGATCGATCCCGGCGTCAAGGCCGACGAAAACGTCAAGGATAACGTCTTTTTCGAGCAGCTTCTGGAAGTGACACGGGTCAACGAGATGAACACCCAGATCCGGGAAGAATATGACCTGGATATCAAGGATTACCTGCTCAAGATGACCCGAACCGTTTCGGGCGAGGAGCTGCCGACCAAGTTCGAGCTGGTCCAGGGCGAGGACAGGCATGCCATCCCGGGTCTGGGCGATATCGTCCCGGCGATCCGCCAGCTTGGCGGCAAGGGGATTGAGATCAAGCGGTTTAAGGGCCTCGGTGAAATGAACAGTGACCAGTTATGGGAGACGACGATGGACCCGTCTTCACGGACGCTGATCCAGGTCAAGCTCGAGGACGCGGGCGAAGCGGACCGGCTTTTCAGTATTCTCATGGGAGATGATGTTGAAAAACGACGTAATTTTATTCGCGAACACGCCCTCGAGGTCCAGAATCTCGACGTTTAATATGGTTTTATACCGAAATTCTATTGATAAACCAGCGATCTGGCCGATAATGGGAATAAATGGGCCGATTATGAGACTTGTCCGGAAGAAGCCATGAATGGAGGCACGAATATGATACGGCTGCTCTATCCGATTTTAATTGTTTTTGCTGTGGTTTTACTTGGCTGTCAGGATGTTCAGCCGCGTACGGCACACAGTGAACTGACGGAAGTCAACAAGCACAAAATGGAACTTCTCGATGCGATTGACCGTCGTTACAACAACCCGGCGGCGCATTATGAGCTCGGTGAGCTCTATTTTGACGAGGGGCAGTACGAGAAGGCGGCGTTTCATTTCAATGTCGCGATTGGTTTCGACCCGGTGCACTACCGGGCGATGGCGGCGCGGGTCAAGGCCCTTAATTACGCGAAAAACACGACCCAGGCCCGTTCCGATGCCCAGACCTACCTTGAGCAGGCACGGACCTCCAGCCAGGCGAGCATCCTGCTGGGCCGGGCATTCCAGGCCGAACGGCAGGAAGAATACGCATTATCAGCCTTTAAACAGGCGGTACGGATCGATCCGACTTCTCCGGATACCAATAAACAGCTTGCTTATTATTACCTGAGCCGCAAAAATTCCAAACTGGCGGAGCGGTATTTCAGTATCAGTTTTGAGATGGATCCTTACCAGTCGGATGTTGCCGCGGAGCTTGGGCGGCTTGGGATTATCGTGGAATCTCCTGAGAGCCAAATAGTAGAGCCCCAGATCGAGTCTTCCGGCGAACAGGCCGCTGCTGCGACCGAGGGTGTGTGAACGGAGCCCTTTGGGCAAGAGAGTGAGGAAACGTCCTTCAGACGAAGCCTTTTTCAGCATGGGTAAAACGAAAAGAGTATTTTGTCCATCCTGCTGAATTATCAATACTGAAAATGCGGCCTGGTCCCATAAAATAGCTGCTTATTTCCTGAAATGTGCATTTGGGGAAAATTTCACTCCATCCTTTTGTGAAAATCGGCAATTTCTATTGGAATTTCCCTTCGATTGACGAAAAAATGATATTCGGACCATGAGTCCCTGCGCGTAAGGTAATTCATGGGATTTTAACAGAAGCAGCGGTCAAATTGAGGTCAGTCGATTGAGTAAAGAAAAGATCATCCGGATTACCGCCGAGTCACTGATTGTCGCCGTGGCATTGCTGGTGCTTTTCAGTTGTATCAGTTTTGATATTGGGGATCCACCGAGTCAATATGTGATCCCGGCCAATCATCCGGTACATAACTGGTGCGGCCCGTTGGGGGCGTGGATTGCTTACTATTTGCTGTATTATGTCGGGCCTGGTGCGCTTTTGCTTTGCGGGGCGCTGATCGCGTGGCTTGGGATTGACTTGGCGAAAAAGGACATCGATCAACCGATTTTTCGTGTGCTCGGGCTTTGCATGCTGGCTGCGGCTGCTTCGGCAACGTTTCATTTGATCTGGCCCGACGCAAGGGTTTGGCCGTTTCATAACGGCGGATTTACCATGGGCAACGGCGGGATTCTCGGTTCCGCGATTTCAGGGTTGCTGACGAGGCATGTGGCTGGATTAGGGACATTTATTGTACTGTGCGCAACATGGTTTGTCGGGGCGGTTCTCCTGGCGGATAAGGCGTTTTTGTGGTTGATTCACAAAGCGGCAGCCGGTCTGTTTGGCCAGGCCCGGAAGATGGGGGCTGCGGTTGCGGATTTAAAGGACAATTCCGGCGAGTTATTGAATATATGGAAACGGCTCAGTGAAAAGCAGAAAGAGGCCGCGGAAAAACGCAAGACCTCGCAGCAGCGCGGCGCTGAGCTTCTGGAAAAACGCTCAGCAGTGCTCGAAGAGAAGCTGGTGAACAAGAAGAAACGCAAAGTTGTCGATCTGATTGGTCCTAAAAAGAAGAAAAAAGCCCGGAAGGCCGATCCCGACCAGGCCCCGGATGCGGACGATGCCGGCGGCGTGGATTCCGGTTCGGCTAAGTCTCCCGGTAAGAGCGATACGCCGCTGTTTGATACGAAGCCTGCGAGGGCCGCAACGCAGACCGAGGTGCACAAACAGGAGGCCCCCGCAGCATCGCCGGTGGCACAGCGAAAAGAAAAGCCTTATGTGCCAAGGACTTATGATGATTATACCTTCCCGCCGATTGATCTTTTAGCGGAGCCGGAGTACGGATTTTCGGCAATTCAGGAAAAGATGGTTGGCGAGAAGGCCCATGCGCTGGAGCTTTTGCTGGCGGAATTCGGCATTGATGCCCAGGTGGTCAACGCTGAACCGGGCCCGGCGATAACGATGTATGAACTGAAGCTGGCGCCGGGCATCAAGGTCAGCCAGGTCAATAATCTCTCGAATGATATGGCCCGCGCGCTGGAGGCGGGTACGGTTCGTGTGGTCGCGCCGCTGCCGGGCAAGAATACCATTGGTATCGAGGTGCCCAACACCCAGCGGGAGACGGTACGGATCAAGGAGCTGATCAACCTTGGCGGTAAGAAGTTTGAGAAGATGGCGGTTCCGTTGTTCCTGGGCAAGGATTCATCGGGGCAGGCGCTGATCTCGGACCTGGCGACGATGCCGCACCTGCTGATCGCGGGTACGACCGGTTCGGGTAAGAGTGTGTGTATTAACAGTATTATTACGTCGATTTTGATGACGCGGCGGCCTGATGAGGTCAAGCTGATCCTCGTGGACCCGAAGATGGTGGAGATGGCGTGTTTTGATATGATCCCGCACCTGATGTGCCCGACGGTGACCGATACGCGGCGGGCCGAGCAGATCCTGGAGTGGGCGACGACCAAGATGGATGAGCGGTACGAGCTGCTCGCGGAGGCGAAGGTTCGTAACATCGGCTCTTATAATAACTTAAGCCGTGAGGAGATTATTGAGCGGTTCCAGCCGTCGACGCAGGAGGAAGAGGCGAAGATCCCGAAGAAGCTGCCTTATATCGTGATTATCATCGATGAGCTGGCGGATTTGATGATGACCTCGGGCAAGGAGGTGGAGGGCTTTATCGTTCGAATTGCCCAGAAGAGCCGCGCGGTGGGGATTCACCTGGTCGTGGCGACCCAGCGTCCGCAGGCGACGGTGGTGACGGGGCTGATTAAGTCAAATATGCCGGCGCGGATTTCGTTCCGCGTGGCGGCGCGGATGGACAGCCGGATTATCCTGGACCAGAACGGGGGCGAGACGCTGCTGGGCCAGGGCGATATGCTGTTTTTGATCCCGGGTACGAGTGACCTGGTCCGCAGCCAGGGGGCATTTTTGGACGACCGGGAGATACGCGAGGTGGTGGGCTTCCTTAAGGATGTTGCGCAACCGCAGTTCCACCCGGAACTTATGCAGCTTAACCAGGTGGACTGGTCGGTGGCTGAGCAGGACCAGTTGTTTGATGATGCTGTGGAAATCGTGTTGGAAACCAAGCGCGGCAGTGTGTCGCTATTGCAGCGGCGTCTGAGCATCGGCTATGCCCGTGCGTCGCGGATGATCGAGATGATGGCGGCGGCTGGGGTGCTCGGTGAGTACAAGGGCAGCCAGGCCCGCGAAGTGATGATGACCGCGGAGGAGTGGGAAAACGCCAAGCGTCAGCGGTTTACCGAGGGCGGCGCGGGGATGAACGATGCGGATATGGGGATTCCGTTGCCGGAGCCGACGGTGGAGTTTATCCCGCCGGAACGGGCAGGTGCTGAGTCTGAGCAAGAGGAGCCCGAGGATGCCCCGGAGCCACAGGACAGTATTGATATTGTCGAGGATGAGCCCGAAGAAGAGGAAGAAACGGACGAAGACTGGGAAGAAGATGAAGACCTCGATGAAGATGAGGAATACGGGGACGACGAGGAGTACGACGACGATGAAGAGTATGAGGATGACGAAGACGACGGGGAGGACTATGACGAAGAGGGAGAGTACGATGACGATGAATACGAGGAAGATGAAGAAGAGGAATACGCCGAGGAGGATGAGAAGTAACAGCCTCTGAAAAGCGGATTGGAGATCATGTGCAGCAGAACGTAGATAAAGTGCCGCAAAAGCAGGTGCCTGGCGGTTTGGTGCTGTTGGTTTTGGCGTTGGTGATCGGCGGGGTGTATTTTTCGACGATGCTGTGGGGGGTATCCGATGGTGATGCCGCGGAGATCCAGGTGTACAGCGTGCTTCTCGGGGTGGGTCATTCGCCGGGGTACGCGATCCAAATGTCGGCGGGTAAACTGGTCTCGATGATCCCGTTTGGGCCGGGGCCGGCGTGGCGGATAAACTTTATGGTTTTGCTTTTGGGGACGCTTGGTGCGCTTGCGCTGTATGACGCGGTGCGGCAGGTGACGGATTCCATGCTGGCCGGCTGTGTCGCGGCGCTGACCCTGGCATTCAGCGCGATGTACTGGAAGCATTCGCTGTTTTCGGAGGTGTACGTTTTTTATGATTCGTTCCTGTTGTTCGCATTGTGGGCCTTTGTGCGATGGACGAAGGAGGGTACGTCCGGCTGGCTGATTGCAACGGCTTTTTTTGCAGGAGTTTGCGTGGCCAACCGCATCAGCGAGGCGCTGGTGCTGCCGGGGTTTTTCTTTGCGTGGCTGGCTGTGCGGAAAACGGCGAAATTGAAGTTGGTTCCGGTCCTGGTTTGTGTGGTGGTGTTTTTGTTGCCGTTTTTCTATTCGATTGTTTATTTTGTGGTTCGGCATAATCATGAGTCGTTTTACCGTCGGGATCTGCTGACGCGGACCTCGATTGAGTATGATAATTTTGATCTCAAGCCCTGGACGCCGGAGCAGACGTGGAAAAAGGCGTTTACGTATACACTGGGGCTGATTTATGTGGATGAGGCGGGATTCTCAAAGGAAAAAGCGGGCGAAATGCTGGACGCGTATTTCTGGCATCTCAGCGGTAACGGCGCGGCGGGCGAGCGTTACCCGGAAGGCGACCGTCGAAACAGCATGCAGGATGAGGGGACCTCGATTGGCTTTTTGGGTCTGCTTTTGGCGGGGGCAAGTGTAGTTATGTGCTGGCGAAAATGGGGCTGGGCTGCGCTTGGGTTATGGTTTTTTGCGGCGAATCTGGCATTTGTGGTGTGGCATTTTCGGTGGGACGGGCTGACCTTTACGATTCCGTCGCTGATTGGGTTGTCCTTCCTGGCGGGCCTGGGTGCCTCGGGTAACGCGTTTGGTAAGATTAAACCGCTCCAGCGAACCTGGCAGGTGGCGGCGTTTGCGGCGCCGATTTTTCTGCTGGTGAGTAATTACGGATTTGTGGATATGTCTACGCCGGAATATCGAGAGGTTGCCGAGCGGAACCTGGCGATTTCTCAGGCACCGTTTCCGTCGAACGCGGTGATTTTGGATACGTACTGGCCGGCGATGACGTATCGGTATTTATTGTATGTTCAGGCCCCGCGGCAGGATATCCAAGTGATTCATCACGGAACGCAGCACTGGAAGAAGGTCATCGAGCACTTTACTTCGACGAATACGCCGGTGTATCTGAATGAAAAGTATCTGCCGCCCAAGACGCGGGAGCAACTCGCCCAGCTTACCACGCCGGGGGTCGCTAACGTAGGCTTCTTGCGGATTAACCCGCCGATGCCAAAGCCGGAGCAGGTGCCCCAGCAATAATTATTTATCGCTTATTGTACCGCGACGACTTCTTTTACGTCGGGGATGTGCTGTTTGAGGATGCGTTCGACCCCCATTTTCAGTGTCATCTGGGCACCGGGGCAGCCTTTGCAGGCTCCCTGAAGGCGAACGCGGACGGTTTTATCTTCATCGATTCCGACCAGTTCGAGGTCACCGCCGTCGTTTTGCAGCATTGGACGTACCTGGTCCAGAACGTTTTGTACTTGTGTCTCAAATTCGTTTTGGCTGTTTTGATCAGTCATTTTTTACTCCTGTTGTCATTTCAATTCGATAGGGATTATACACTTTTTTACGGTTGAGGGAAGTGCGGAGGGCGAAAGTTTCCTAAATTCACTCATTTTTGGTGAAAAATTATTGACAATTTTTCGATATATATGTAATTAAGGATATGACCGCAGCCCCAAAAGGGCTTTTCGGTCACCTGAGACACAAAATTTAGATTGTGGTTACGCTGTTACGGCGGGTTTTATCCCACATTTGCCGGGTTTTCGGGGCGGTCCCGAAGGTTGGGCTTTGTGGTGCGGCCAATTTAAGCTGTAATGAGCGGGATAACGATACGTTTTATCAGGAAAGGAGACATTCTATGTCTAACACGCCCTCCGCGGCGCAAGGTGCCGCTGTCGAATCCCACACGCGCGCAAAAGGAAGCAAAATTGTCGTCGATACGCTGATTGAGCAAGGCTGCGAGGTCATGTTCGGGTACCTCGGCGGTGTGGTTTTGCCACTGTTTGACCAGCTTTACGACGCGCCGATCCAGTTTTATATCCCCCGTCATGAGCAGGGCGGCTGTCACATGGCAGACGCGTATGCCCGTGCGTCAGGCAAGACGGGTGTCGTGGTTGCGACTTCCGGGCCGGGTGCGACGAACCTGGTTACGGGCCTTGCGACGGCGATGATGGACTCGGTTCCGCTCGTTGCGCTGACCGGGCAGGTTCGCACGGACCTGATCGGTAACGATGCCTTCCAGGAGGCGGACACGACGGGGATTACCCGCCCGGTGACCAAGCATAATTATATTGTTAAGGACGTTAACGAGCTCCAGCGGACGATTCGCGAGGCGTTTTATATCGCCAAAAGCGGACGTCCGGGGCCGGTTTTGATCGATATCCCGGTGGATATGGAAGTTACCGAGGGGATTGTCACGCCCGAGGAAGAGATTGAGCTGCCCGGATACCGGATTCGGACCAAGGGCCATGCCCGCCAGATCGAGGCGGCGGCCGAGGCAATTAACAATTCTCAAAAGCCGGTACTTTATGTCGGCGGCGGGGTCATTACCGCAGGGGCGAGCGAAGAGCTTCGTCAGCTTGCGATCCAGGCGAATATTCCGGTTACGACGACGTTTATGGGCCTGGGCGCTTATGACCAGACGCGGCCGGAATCGCTGGATATGCTCGGGATGCACGGCGCGGCGTATGCCAACTTCGCGGTCCAGGAATCTGACTTACTGATTGCGGTTGGCGCCCGCTTTGATGACCGCGTGACCGGCAAGCTCAAGACCTTTGCCCCGAAGGCCAAAGTTATCCATATTGACATTGATCCGGCGAGTATCTCGAAAAACGTCATGGTGGACGTTCCGGTCGTTGGCGATGCAAAATATATCCTTACCGAAATGGCCAAGCTGGTCGAGCATCGTGAGCGTTCGGAATGGTTTGCCCGGGTGGCCGAGTGGAAAAAGAAGCATCCGCTGACCTATGACCGCAAAGCTGCGACGCTGAAGCCTCAGCAGGTTATTGAAGAGGTTTACAAGCAGACCGGCGGCGATGCGACGATTGTAACCGGCGTGGGTCAGCACCAGATGTGGGCGGCGCAGTTCTTCAAGTATTCCAGGCCGCGGCAGTTTATCAGCTCTGGCGGACTGGGTACAATGGGTTACGGTCTGCCGGCGGCGATTGGTGCCCAGGTGGCACTGCCCGGACAGACGGTTGTTGATATCGACGGCGACAGCAGCTTTAATATGACCCTGACGGAGATTTCGACGGCGATTCAGTATAACCTGCCGATTAAGGTCTGTATTCTCAATAATGGCTACATGGGCATGGTTCGCCAGTGGCAGGAGCTGTTCTACCAGCGGCGTTATTCGTACAGCTATTTGCAGAACCCCGATTTTGCCCAGGTTGCCCAGGCTCTCGGTGCGGTCGGCCTCAGTGCGGACAAGAAGGAAGATGTGGCTCCGACGGTCGAGAAGATGCTCAGTGAGACGAGGCCGTGTATCGTTGATTTTCGTGTGGAACGCGAGGAAAACGTCTGGCCGATGGTTCCGGCGGGACGCAGCCTGCACGAAATGGACGGACTGGACATCTTTGAGAGTATGGCCTAAACGACGGGTTTTCGATAGAAAGGAGACTGAATCATGAAACACATTATCAGTGCATTAGTTCAGAATAAGCCCGGCGTCCTGGCCCATGTTGCCCAGATGTTCGCTGCGAGGGCTTTTAATATCGATTCACTGGCGGTCGGTCGGACGGACGACCCGACGCTGAGCCGGATGACAATTGTGGTCATCGGTGATGACCGGGTTCTTGAGCAGGTCCGCAAGCAGCTTGCCAAGATCGTGACTATCGTCAAGGTCAAGGATTTTGTCGGTCAGGACGTGGTGGCCCGGGATCTGATGCTGGTCTCGATTACGGCCCCTCCGGAGAAGCGGCCCGAGGTTCTGGCCCTGATCGAAATGTTCCACGCGAAAGTTGTGGACATCGGCAGTAAATATGTTATGGTTGAAGTCAGCGGTCCGGAGAGTAAAATAGAGGCGTTTATTGACGCCTGCCGCCCGTACGGGATCAAAAACGTTGTGCGGACCGGTACCGTGGCGATGGCACGATATGGAAACCCAAACAGGTAAGAAAAGCCTTATCAATTACAGGAGAAAGTAACGATGAATACGATTTATTATGAAAAAGATGCCCCGATTGATGGTTTGAAGGGTAAGACCGTTGCGGTTGTCGGGTACGGCAGCCAGGGCCACGCGCACAGTCAGAACCTCCGCGACAGCGGGGTCACGGTGAAGGTTGCTGAGCTGGAAGGAACCGAGAATTTCAAGCTGGCCAAGGAGCACGGCTTTGAACCGACGAATATCGCCACCGCAATGGACGGTGCGGCACTGATTATCATCACGCTGCCCGATGAGGTTCAGGCGAAGATTTACGAGAGCGAAATTTCACCGAATCTCAAGGCCGGCCAGACGATTGGTTTCTGCCACGGGTTCAACATCCACTTTAAGTATATCGTTCCGCCCAAGGACACCAACATCGTGATGATTGCCCCCAAGGGTCCGGGCCACCTGGTTCGCAGCGAGTACGAAAAGGGCGGCGGTGTTCCGTGCCTGATCGCTGTTGAGCAGGATGCCTCCGGCGACGCGAAGGAAATTGCGCTGGCATGGGCCAACGGTATTGGCGGCGCCCGGGCGGGAATCCTCGAAACAACTTATAAGGAAGAGACCGAGACGGACCTGTTCGGCGAGCAGGTGGTTCTTTGCGGCGGCCTGACCGCGCTGATCAAGGCGGGTTTTGAGACACTGGTCGATGCCGGGTATCAGCCCGAGGTTGCCTATTTTGAATGTCTCCACGAAGTCAAGCTGATCGTGGACCTGATGTACCAGGGTGGTATGTCATATATGCGGTACAGCATCTCGAATACAGCGGAATACGGCGATTTGTCCCGCGGGCCGCGGATTATTACCGATCAGACCCGTGCGGAGATGAAAAAGATCCTCTCCGAGATCACTTCCGGCGAATTTGCGAAGGAATGGGTTGACGAGTACAAGGGCGGTATGAAGAACTTCAATGCCCTGTACGAGAAGGACCATGATTCGACGCTGGAGCAGGTTGGCCGAAAACTTCGCAAGATGATGGAGTGGATTGACGATAAAGATGTATGAGAATTACTAACTTTATCGCGTTCATTGTAAGGATGGTATTATGGGACGTAATGGATGGGCCCTTGCGGCGGCAGGCATTTTCTGTGCGATAACATTGCTCGGATGCGGATATTTTGAAGAACCGAAGGACCGGCTTTCGATCGAGCCGGGCCCGTGGACCGCGGATCTGCCGAACAACTATTACAAGGTGACGATCAACGAGTCGACTTCTGTGGAGGTGCTGGCGTATTTGAGCCGTTCGGAGAAGGAAAAGGCGTCCCAGACCGAGAATGCGGTCGTTACGTTCGGTGACAAGAAGAGCGGTCATCAGCTCTGGTTTGCGCTGGTGATGTTCGACGATCAAAGTGCGGTGGCCCGGCGCAAGTACTTCTTCCATACCGATGAGAAGTCGTACCATATCAACGCCGAGGACCAGAAGCTGTACTTTGACGTGGTCGCGGATCTGCCCGAGGCGACGGCGTACCAGAATTACACCAGTGAAGATGTTCGCAATATCGAGATTTTCCAGGCACTGCACCAGCAGTTTAAAGACGATATCCGCGATCTGAAAGGTGAGCACAAGAACCTTGAGAGTATGTCGCTGATGGTGTACGAGGTGCTCAATGACTTGCAGTATACCTTTGACGCATCGCCGACGATGGTACGCGAGCTGGTCGATGACGACGGGATCGACTATGACCACATGAACTACGACGACGGCAAGGTGCGGATGGTTGTGGAAGATTCGGTTGTGAAGTTCCGTGTGCTGGTCGGGTACAAGCCATGGGGTTTCCAGTATCGCCTGGATGTGACGGACCTGGACCGCCCGCCGAAACTGTAAGGTTTAGGGTTGCAACAGGGAATTTTCCCTGTATAATTGAATAAGAATTAATTCTCCGGCTCGGGGTTTTCAGGCTCCGGGCCGGTTTTTGTTTGAATGCAGGATGCAGGACATGGAGGGTGGCTGTGGCAAAAAGGATTGTTGATATCCCCAATGTCGGGGATGTACATTTCGTTAAGTCGGCTCGTGCCCGGCGGCTGACCATACGCTTGACACCGTTTCGCGAGGTGCGTGTGACCGTACCTAACCGGACGTCTTATGCCGCGGCGAAACGCTTTGTGCATTCGCATCTCGAGTGGCTGGAGAAGCACTCCCGCAAAATGAAGGAATACGAAGCCGACCACCTGACGACGATCAACGCGACCAGCGGTAGGGGGCGGATCAACCGGGACAGGGCAAAAACGCAGCTTACCGCGAGGCTGCGGGAGCTGGCCGATGAATTCGGCTATGACTACAACCGGGTTACGATCCGCAACCAGAAGACGCGGTGGGGGAGCTGTTCGTGTGCCAACAATATCAACCTCAACTGCAACCTCGTGCGTTTGCGGGATGAGCTGATCGATTATGTCCTGGTCCATGAGCTGGTCCATACGGTACACAAGAACCACAGCCGGGATTTCTGGAACGAGCTGACCGGGCACATCCCCGAGGCCCGTAAGCTCGACAAGGAACTGAAAAAACATCATTTGGGTGTGATTTAGCTCGTGATTTTTTGAAATTGTTGATATCATTACTGATTATGAATCAGGACCTTAGAGACTATACCCGCGGTCGGCTGCGTGATTTGTGTGCGGAGATGGGCCAGAAAAAATTCCACGGTGATTACCTCTTTTCGTTTATCCATGAAAAGGGGGCAGGGGATGTCAGTGAAATTTCTTCACTCAGCGCGGCGTTTCGTCAAAAGCTTGCCGATGAGGGTTTCGGGATCGGGACGATTCACTGCATCCAGCAGCAGCAGGATCCGGACGGCACGCAGAAGTTTTTGTTCGAGGCCGGCGACGGGCGGCTCTTTGAAACGGTGCTGATGGACGATGAGGGTCGTCTGACGGCGTGTGTTTCGTGCCAGAGCGGCTGCGCGATGAAGTGTGCGTTTTGCGCGACCGGTCAGCTTGGCTTTTCGCGGGATTTGACGGCGGGTGAGATCGCCTGGCAGGTGGAGTATCTTTCGCGGCATTTCAAGCGGGTGAGCAATGTCGTGTATATGGGGATGGGGGAACCTTTTGACAATTACGATGCGGTGATGGCGAGCGTGGGTATTTTGATGGACGAGAAGGGGCTCAATCTCGGCCAGCGGCATATTACGGTCTCTACGGTGGGATTGATCCCGGGGATTGAGAAATTTACGCAGGAAGATTGGCAGGTTCGCCTGGCGGTTTCGCTGCACAGCGCGGAGGCGGCCACGCGTGAGAGGCTGGTTCCGGCGGCAAAAACGTATCCGCTCGATGAGCTCATCGCGGCGCTTAGGGCCTATCAACAGAAAAGCGGTCGCAGGGTTACCATCGAGTACTGCATGATCGACCGGGTCAACGATGGAGATCGCGACGCGGCGGCACTGGCCAGGCTGGTTTCGGGCCTCAAGTGCCTGGTGAACCTGATTGAGCTGAATCCCTACCCGGGCTGTTCGTTTTCGCCCAGCAGCCACAACCGCATCCGGGCGTTTGCCGAGGTGCTCAAGTCGAAGAATGTCGAGACGGCGATTCGCTACCGCCGGGGCCGTGAGATCTCCGCGGCGTGCGGGCAGCTCGGTGCGGAACGCCTGATACAGGACACATAAAGTCCGCTACCTTCCATCTCTCTTGGGGTTTCGCTTAATATCCACCCTGAAACAGCCGATAAATGGTATGGATGCATACAAAAGCCCTCTAATCCTGCAAGGACTGTATGAAAAAGAGAATCGGAACCAAAATACTGTTTATCCTGTTTGCCGCGGCGATAGGCTTGCCGGGCTGTGAGTGGGAAAAAAAGGATCCCGAGGCGGTCGCGGCGGCCACGAAAGAGGCCAAAAAATGGCTGATCCTGGTCGATACAGGCAATTACCTGGGCAGTTACAGCATTTCCGATACGTATCTCAAGGATTACTTCAAGTCGAATAAATGGCAGGAATATCTGCTGATGTACCGCATGCCGCTGGGGGAAATGAAAGATCGTCGTATAAAAAAGCAGTATTTTTCGTCGAGTATTCCGGGTCTGATCCAGGGCGAATTTTACATCTTTGAGTACGAAACGGATTTTACCCGGCATGATGCGGTGCCTGAGAAGCTGACACTGATTCGCGGCAGTGACGGACGGTGGCGGGTTGGCGGATATCGAGCGGAATGGAGGGTTCCCACGCACAAGGTTCGCAAGGTGTACGGCTCAAAAGATTGAGGATCTTTACGCATTTCCACGGTGTTTTCAAATTGAAAAATCCGCCTTAGCCGATATACTGCCTTACTTATGGCAGAAAACGGCAAACAATCCGGTTTGGTGGTTCAGACGCAGCGGGTTCGTGTGATCGATACCGATGCGCCGCTTGAGCTGACCAGCGGCAAGACGCTGGCGCCGGTGGATGTCGCCTACGAGACCTACGGGACGCTCAACGAGAACAAGAGCAACGCGATATTGATTATCCATGCCCTCAGCGGCGATGCTCATGTCGCCGGGCGGCACAGCGAGCAGGACAAGAAGCCGGGCTGGTGGGATGAGATGGTCGGGCCGGGCAAGCCGATTGATACGGACAAGTATTTCGTGATCTGCTCGAACTGCCTGGGCGGCTGCTCGGGGACGACCGGGCCTTCCGATCTGAACCCGAAGACACAAAGGCCTTACGGGCTGGATTTTCCGATTATTACGATTGCGGATATGGTCACGGTGCAAAAGCTGCTGGTCGAGAAGCTGGGGATTGACAAGCTACTGACGGTGGTGGGCGGCTCGATGGGCGGCATGCAGGTGATGCAGTGGGCGCTGGCGTACCCGGAGATGGTCAATTCCGCGATTGTGATTGCCTCGACGACGCGGCTGGGCGCACAGGCGATTGCGTTTGATACGGTGGGTCGAAACGCGATTACCGCGGATGCGTGGTTCCAGAACGGGCAGTATCATGACTCGACCGGACCGCGGCAGGGCCTGGCGATCGCGCGGATGATCGGGCATATCACGTACCTTTCGGAAGAGGGGATGCGTGCCAAGTTTGGCCGTGAGCTTCGCCATGCGGACCAGTACAGCTATGACCTGGATTCAGAGTTTTCCGTCGAGACGTACCTGGCGTATAAGGGCCGGACGTTTGTCGAGCGGTTTGACGCGAACAGCTACCTGTACATCACCAAGGCAATGGATTACTTCGATCTCGAACGGGAATACGGCTCACTGGGCAATGCGTTTGCCGGGACGCAATGTCCGTTTTTGATTGTCAGCTTTTCGAGCGACTGGCTTTTCAGTCCCGATCAGTCTGAAGAGATCGTGACGGCTTTGACGATGAATCGCAAGCCGGTTACGTACTGCAATGTCGAGTCACCGTATGGCCATGACGCATTTTTGCTTGAGCCTGAGACGCTGGGCAAGGTGCTGTCGGGCTTTTTGCGCAGCACGCTGGACCGGCTGGAATCGCGGACCGGGCTGTACCCGATTGAGAACGGCGAGGGGCATGTCAAGCCTGTCGAGTATCACCGTGTGCGTGTGGATTATGAACTGATCGAGTCGCTGATCGAGCCGGGCGCGTCGGTGCTGGACGTCGGCTGCGGGGACGGTGAGCTGCTTGCGCGGCTGATTGCGGACAAGGAGATTCGCGGCGAGGGTGTCGAGGTCAATGAGAAATTTGTGGTCAGTGCGATCCATTCGGGGCTTAGTATTGTTCATCGCGATGCCCAGCGGGGCCTGGGTCTGTACCCGGACAAGCGGTTTGACTACGTAATCCTTTCGCAGACTTTGCAGACGATTCAGAACCCGGGGGATGTCTTCGAGGAGCTGCTTCGGATCGGCAAGAAAGTGATCGTCAGTTTTCCAAACTTTGCTCACTGGAAGTGCCGGCTTCAGCTTGCCCTTTACGGTATGGCGCCCCGGACCGGCCAGCTTCCGTTTGAGTGGCACAACACGCCGAATATCCATTTCCTGTCGATGAAGGATTTCGACCGGTTCTGCGAGAAACACAAGGTCGAGGTGTTGCGACGCATCCCGCTGATCGAGACCAGTGCGCGGGCGGTACGGTTCGCTCCCAACTGGTTCGCCGAGCAGGCGGTGTACCTGCTGAGCAAGTAGGGTTACACTTCGTCGATCCGCTGCTTCTTGCGATAGGCCATTCCCTGGAAGACGGCCAGCAATTCTCCCGTTTCGTTAGTGACGTTGATGGTGTAGCTGCCCAGGCGATGGTTCTTGTCGTTCTCGAACCCCTCGGCGATGAGCAGTTCGCCCTCTTTGGCGGCCTTGAGGAACGAGATATTCACATTGACTGCGACGGCAATCTGCCCGTGCGAATTGCAGGCGACGGCGAAGACCAGGTCCGCGAGTGTAAAGACTGCGCCGCCGTGGGCCATGGCCAGGCCGTTTAGGTGTTCGGGGCCCAGGCGCATCTGTGCTTTCGCCCGGCCTTCGCTGACTTCGATCAGCTCGATGCCGCAGTATTCGGCGAATTTATCCCGTTTGAAAAAGTCTTTAATCGCGTTGCTTTGGTCGGTGTTCATGGGCTGGTCTCTCCCTTTTTCGCAGGTTTTTATTGTTTGTAAGTCCTTATATTACATCAATATAGCTGTTTTTTTGTTGACTTTTGGCCCCGGAGGTCCTATAATCATTATAGTCGTAATGAGCAGAATATCCATAGTCACAAAGGGTGGTGATGGCTGAATTCTATACTTTCGGGGCGAAAAGGATTTCCCTGGTCTTGGCAGTGATCTTTCTGTGTGCTCTCGGTGCGCAGTGCGGCCGGGTTGCGCTGGTCGTGGAGGATTCGCTGTATTCCGCGCTCGGGTCGAAGATTGACCGGCTCGAAGCGGACGTGGCG
Organism: uncultured Pirellulales bacterium; assembly: GCA_964454745.1. Classification (GTDB taxonomy): domain Bacteria; phylum Planctomycetota; class Phycisphaerae; order Sedimentisphaerales; family Anaerohalosphaeraceae; genus CAYVUI01. The sequence continues at coordinate 17,891 of CAYVUI010000077.1, forward strand.
GGCCACTGCGATACGGTTTTTGTTTTGTATACGACCGGCAGCGGGGCGGATGTTCGCAATACGCTGATCGGGCTGTACAATGAGCCGGCCTCGCTCGAGGGGGCCCTGCTGGTGGGGGATATCCCGGTGGTCAAGTACGAGATGTACCAGCCGTTCGAGCCGACGTACGAAAAATTTGTCTGCGATCTCTTTTACATGGACATGGACGGGACCTGGTCGGATAACCTGACGAATTCGCCGTTCCAGTCGGGGGTGCTTGACGGTTGGTCCGAGTCGTCCAATGAGACCATCGAGATCTGGGTCTCGCGGATCAAGACGGACAATCTTTCTGTGCTGGGCACGGAGACGGACCTGATGAGTGCGTATCTCGACCGCAACCACGCCGGGCGCGAGGATGTACTTAACCCCCACCGCGGACACGAGGGGCTGGTCTATAACGATGACGGCTACGACGACGGGTACTGGGACGACTGGACGTACTGGACGAGCAACGATGTCTCCAACCTCGAGGATATCCTGGGCACCGGGACGGTGACAGCCGTGTACAACAAAAACGGCGAGGATACGACCCGGGCGGACTTTTTGTACAACCAGGTGACGCAGGATTACCATGCCCTGATGCTGCGAAGCCACGGCAGTTATTCCACGCTGTACCAGGAGGGTTACCACCTGTTCCGCAAAAACGGCGTGCGTGAGCGGATTTACCTGTCCGATTATGTCGGTATTCCACCGGCGGCGAAGGTGTACTCGCTGTATATCTGCAAGGGTGCGTGCATCGGCAATGATAATTACATTGCCGCGGCGTTTGCCTTCCATCCGCAGGGCGGCGGGCTGATTTTGTGGGCGACGTCCAAGACGCTGGACAAGATGATTATCACCGGGGCGAACTGCCCGTTTTATACCTCGCTGGCCGGGCGCAGCAGCGTGGGCCAGTCGTTTGTTTCGTGGTTTAACCAGGCCAATATCCAGGGCTACAACCATTACGGGCTGGTTTTGCTTGGCGATGCGTCGATCTCGCCGCAGAAGTGGAACTACCTGCATCTGTCCAATTTCGCCGCGAACTGGAAGAGCTCGGGTTGCTCGGGGATTAACGAAAACTGCCAGGGCTGCGATGTCACCGGTCCGCCTCCATACCTAAACGGCCACCCGGACGGGCAGGTCAATGTCTATGACCTGGTTTACCTCGTGGACCAGATGGACCTGTGGCTTAACTAAGCCTGCTTTCTCGGCCTCTGCAAAGAGGGGTTGAAATTTTCCTCCATCCGGTTATCATAGTTTCGTGGCTTTTAATTCCGTTGTTTACCTGCCCGCAAAAGGGCAAAAACAGAAAAGAGGATGACCATGAACAGGCGTGAATTCCTGACCAGGACCGCACTGACCGGCGCCGCGGCGATTACTTCCAGCCGGCCGCTTTTGGCACAATCCAAACCGGCCCCGATTGAAAAGAACGCGAAGGCAAAACCCAATCTCATCTTTATCTTTACCGATGAACATCCCGCCAAGGGCTGGTCGCAGGGTGTTTCGCTGATCAAAACGCCCCACCTGGACCGGCTGGCCGGCGAGGGGGTTACGGTGACCAACTGCATCTCGAATAACCCGATCTGTGTGCCGTACCGGGCGACGCTGCTGACCGGCATGCATGGCCACCAGACGGGTTTTGTCAATAACCATGCAAAGTTTCCGCTCGCGGGTGATCTGCCGAGCTGGTCGAAGACGCTCAAGAAGTCGGGTTATACGATGGGATATGTTGGCAAGTGGCACCTGTACCCCGGCTGTGAGGACCCGGTATGGGTGGACGGCAAGAAGGATACGAAGGTAGAGACCCCCGCGGCGATTACCCCGCCGGCTCTTCGCCACGGCTTTGATGATTTGTGGATTCAGACCAGCAACCACAACCGCCCGCGGAATACCTATGTGTGGGACAGGGACGGGCAGTATAAGCATATTGACGGTTACGCGCCGGAATTTCTGACCGACCGGTTCATCGAATTTATCCATGAAAACAAGGACACCGGCCGGCCGTTTTGCGGGGTGCTCAGCATTTTGCCGCCGCACCCGTCTTATGCCGGGGCGAAGAAGAAATGGGTCGATTATTACAACGCGATCGAGACGCCGTACTGGGAGAATGTGCCCGCCGAGGACCGCACCGAGCGGCGGATGCGGGACCTCAAGGATTTTTACGCGCAGATTTCCTCGGTGGATGATGAGGTCGGCCGCATTCTCGATACGCTCGATGAAACGGGCCTGGCGGACAATACGATTGTGGTCTTTACCGCGGACCACGGCGACCTGCACTACGCCCACGGTGTGAAGTGGAAGCGCTATCCGTATGAGGAATCGATCCGGGTTCCGTTTATCGCGCGGCATCCGAACGTGCTGCCCGCGGGCAGGAAGGATGACCTTTTGCTCGGTGCCATTGATATCGCGCCGACGCTGCTGGGCCTGACCGGCCACGCGGATCAGATCGACGCGAAGATGCAGGGCATGGACCTTTCGACCCGGCTGGCGACGGGCACCGGCCCCGAGCCGGATTCGCAGTTTATCCTGTACAACCTGCCCGAGGAGACGCATTATATCATCAAGAAGCAGCCAAAGCTCATGGACTACCGTGGCGTGCGGACCAAGCGCTGGACCTTTACCCTGCAAAAGGACCGCTTTACCGGCGAGGTGACGACGTGGCATCTGTTTGATAACCCCGCCGATCCGCTGCAGATGAACAACCTCAAAGACGAGCCGAAGTACGCCGGGCTGCGGGAGGAACTGACCGCGAAGATAAAAGATTACCTTGAAGCGGTCGGTGAACCGAAATGGCTCGAAAATACGCCCAAGGACCGCGCGAAGATCCCCGGAACGAGCGGATATTCGTGAGAGGAATCGATTCTCCCAGCCGCCGAAATCAGAAAATCCTTGCGGTTTTGTGGATTTTGTGTATACTTTTTTCGTTGGTAAGTGAATTGCACGATTGAGGTTTCGAGGCTGGAGTCTGTTGCTATGGACAGGAAATTTATTTTCGTTCTCGCCGGGGTGGCGCTGCTGGTTCTGCTTGCGGTGGGTACCGGGGTTGGAATTATTGTTTATCACGGGATTCAGTTTGACCGTCAGAGCCGGGAATATGTCAAAGAAGCGGTCGTTGCCATCGCGCAGGACTGGGACAAAGAGGAGCTGGTCGGTCGGGGCAGCCGCGAGTTTCTGGCCGTCAGCGACGAGGATATCGAAAAGGTGATGGTTAAATTCCGTGAGCTGGGTGCGCTGCAGTCCTACCAAGGGGCCTCCGGGCAGGCGAACATGAACTATACCACCGATGCCGGCAAGCGCGTGACGGCCCGATATGTCGCCAATCTCGAATTTGAGACCGGTCCGGCGACGGCTGTCGTGGACCTGATTCGCGAGGATGGACAATGGAAGATTTATCATTTCACGATCAATTCGAAGGTCTTTCTCGAATAATCCCCCGGAAGATTTGAGATGGAGGTATTCATGAACAACGAAGACAAACGCTGGCAGAAGTGGGAACAAACCCGGCAGATGGGCAGGAACAGGTTTATCCTGTTTTATGGTGTGTTTGGGTGGGGGGTGTTAACGGCATTGCTGTCGACACTTTGGATGTATTTTCTAATCAGGGATGATGTACTGATTCTTTTTGTGACTTCGATTATTCTTTTTCCTATCGGGGGTTACTTTTGGGGATATTATATGTGGCGATTAAGCGAAAAGAAGTACCGGCAGTACCTTGAAAAACGTGGCAGCAATTGAGACTAAACAGCAGAGAAAAGGGACGGGGAATTGGTGCCTGTCCCTTTTTTTAAACTAATGGAAAGAATTAAATTGAAAATGAGGTCCTAACTTTAAACTCTTCGTAGTGAATATATTTTACCATGAAGAGATTGAAGGTCATGAAGAATGGAAATGAAAGAAACATGAAAAACAATATTGAGTTCAGCGAACTATCAAACAAAGTTATCGGCTGTGCGATTGAGGTGCACAGGGCTTTAGGGCCGGGCTTATTGGAAAGTGCCTATCAGCAATGTTTTTGCCATGAATTGAAATTGAACCAGATAACCTTTGAAATGGAAAAACCGCTGCCTGTCAATTACAGGGGCTGCAAACTGGATTGCGGATACAGGATTGATATACTTGTTAATAATGAGATTGTTATCGAACTAATATGACAGCGCTATAAGAATTCGATATTTTTCGCTTTTGCCCTTTTTCTTC
>CAYVUI010000078.1:0-21979 GCA_964454745.1 uncultured Pirellulales bacterium
ATTCATGGAAGCAGAAAGTGTATGTGTGTGAATATTACCAGGAACGTAACGAGGCATCGTATGCCAGCAGAAGAAAAAAGGCAAAAGCAAAAAGTATCGAATTCTTATATCGCTGTCATATTAAATCCTTAAAAACTCAGAATTACCGTGTCGCCAGAGATAAGGCAAAATTGCTGGAAGCCGGAGTACAAGCTTCTAGCCAGCCAAAAGAAATCTCATCCCCTTCAAATCGCATCTCTCTTTCAGTTGCTCTTGAGGAATTCTGCGACTATCTCAAAAGTATAAGAACTCAAACAAGTTTTCGGAATGAACGAGCGCGTTTAAGAAATATTTTTGGGGATAAAAGTGAATAGAATCTATCCCAAAACCCCTGCGAAATCCTATTTTTTATGCTAATAACGAAATTTTGGGAGGTTTACGGGTTACTGGTGGATGTAACCCGCGGACGTGAGCGGTTTGTGATTACCATATGTTTTCAACACATCAAGAGGAAATTCCTTTATCAGAACGATTAACAAGTATGACCCCGATGGTAATGAACGGTATATCAGCATCAATACGATTTCTACCCTGTTCTCAAGGCTAATCCGTAAAGCAGGCTTGAAAGTCCCTAAAGGAACCGGCTTTTATACCTTACGCAGACCTGCGGCGACCATGGCGGCCAGATCAGGGGATCCATTTGCCGTGCAGAGGCTTCTTGGTCACGCCGATTTGAAAATGGCATCAAGATATGTGCAGAATGTATCAAAGCAGACAGACCGGGTGGTTTACAAAAATCGAATTTTTCTATTGAATAAATCTAAAGAAAGATCTTCTTAATCAAGGTCTGGCGTATCTTAGGAAAAAATCTAACATTGATGGAACCGATGGAGTTTTTAATAAAGATGCATTGTCCGACAGATTGCATCTTACTTTTTACAGTTAAACGCTGACCTGTTTTCGTGCTTCGGATGCAAATGGAACATTTTTCAAAAGTTGTTTTTGTGATCCCCCACTGCTTTCGTGAATTTGCAGTTGGGCTGGCAGCATTTGCCTAACAGGTGATTTGAGGAAACCGTTAAGCTCCATGAGCAATAAATGAGCTGCTTCATATCCGACTTGCTCACTGTTCTGCTGTACGCGTGTTAAAGGTGTGTTGAGGTTGCGGCACAGAGTATGATCGCCAAAACCAACTACATAAATGTCTTCACCAATCTTAAGATTTAACCTATCAGCTGCTTGGTAGATACCAAGAACCTCAAAGCCAGTAGAACAAAAAATACTCGTATTGTTACCCTTGGAATTTTTAAGAAATTCATAGGCAATTTTCACCGAATTTTCGATTTCCTGCTGCGGGTCTTCAGAAAAACAATCATTGGTAAAAGATTGTTTAATAAGATAGGATTCTAAATCAATAAAATGATATTCTCTCATTGCACAAGCCCAGCCTTGATAACGTGCCTGAGATGAACTATAGGGCCTTACGCCAAAACAATAAACTGGCAATCTGTGTTTGGTAAGCAGATGCTTGGTAGCCTGATAGGCGCCTCCATTGTGGTCCAGGGAAACCGAGCTTATGGGGATATTATCTAAAAATCTATCCACGAAAACAATCTTTTGGCCTGAGGTCAATACATCTTTTACGGCTTTATAATACTCCGGTTTTTCTTCGGGCAAAACGATAACCCCTTCAACCTTTGGCATAATATGAGAAAGCATTTGGATATAGTTTTCGCTGGAATTAAGAGCCTCTTGGATTATGAATTCAACTCCTTTTTCAAGAGCGAATTTACGAATGCCTTCGGTTATTTCCAATGCTAAAGAATCGTTATTTCGTCTGATAAACATTATGGTGTGGTCATGTTGCATAGTTTGCAAAATGACGGGGCCTTTTCCGCGACCTGGTTCTCGTTTAAGTAATCCAGCTTCTTCTAGATGGTTAAGAGCTTTATTGATAGTTTGGAAATCAACTCCCCATTGTTTCACCATTTCAGATATGGAGGGTAATCGCTGACCCGCTGAAACCTTACCGCCCTTAATCTCTTTTGCTAAATGATTTTGAAGTTGTTCATAAAGGGGTTTGGCTTTGCCTTTTCCACGCTCTAATTGAACCGATAACTTATTGAAATCAACTATTTTTTTCATTTTTTTGTTTGGCTGTTTTTCTATTAATTATCTTAATTACATTCAATAATTTCTTTATTTACAGAGGCTTACATTACATATTACCATAGTCGAGAATGTCAGATATCGCCAGGGTTTATTATAAAACATTTATCATTACTATATCATATTTATCGATTAGGTCCAATCAAATAATAACCATATTTCAAATAATTTTCCAATTATACGCAAATAGTGTTTAAGACATTATTAAAAAAGGCCTTATGTTTAGATGTAATCGGTCTGTGTCCCAAAATTTAGGACAAAAAAGAAGTGTATCTGGAGCAAGATTATGCTGTAACATATCCCTTTCTGGTCACCAAGTAAGAATTTCAAATTAATGACAGATCATATCCATCTGCCTACACCACCTTTTTGCCCTTCCAGTCGGTTTCTTTCAGCCACCCGACGAGCTGAGTTTTCATATGCTGCTTTTGAGGAGCACACTTTGGGTCTTTTGCCAGATTCTTTGTTTCCCCTGGATCATTTTTTAGATCATAGAGGTATTCTTCATCATGGAAATACTGGTGAAGACAATACTTCCAACCTTTTCCTCGAACCATAAACGCCCCTTTGGTCCCAGGCAACACTTCTCTTTCTCCTTCCGGATTTCGCAGGATTCGCTCTGAAAAATTATACTGTCTTGCTGTTGAAGTATTCTTTTCTCCCGTCAGATAGGGCATGAGGTTTTGCCCCTGTGCATGACTCGGAACCTCAATATCGGCAACCGACAGGATTGTCGGCATGAAATCAGTATGATTGACCGGCAGATCACAAGTGCCCGACTTGAGTAATTTCGGATATCGCATCAATAAAGGAACCTGGGTTACCTCATCATAAAACGCTTTTGTGGATTTGGTTACCATTCCATGCCCCCCTGCCATATCTCCATGATCGGCCGTAAATATTACAAGCGTCTCGTCTAAAATCCCCTGTTTTTCCAGCGTATCAAGAAATCTTCCCACCTGATCATCGACCATTTTGACAAGACCATAATAAATCCGAATGAACTCACGGATATACACATCTTCCATTGATGAGACTAATAATCTTGCCCAATCCTTTTCAAAGCGTTTTGACCGATATTTCACATTCTCAGGAAGTTCAACCTTTTCAGGGTCGAACATCTCATAATATGGAGAAGGAACACAATTGGGATTATGGGGAGAGATCAGCGAACAGGTGATCATAAAAGGCTGCTTTGTAAGTTGAGCCTGATTGATTCTTTTGATGGCTCTGTTGCAGAATTGTACGTCAAAATGATCCTCAAGAGGCATTTTCAAACGCCCGATTTTGAGAAAATACTCTTTTAATCTCCAGTTCTTTACCGCTGAATCATCCGGCAGTTCATCCACAGCTTTTTGAAGCGGCGGCCACACCTCAATCGGCAACAGCCATTTACCAAGATCCATATAATCCGTATTTCCTTCTTCTCGAATCTTCTGAAAATAACTTTGATACTCATCCACCCATTCAGGCTCTCGATGCATATCCGGATAGTAAGAAACCAATCCGCCCCGTCCCTGCAAATGCCACTTCCCATAAAAATGAGTGTCGTACCCGGACTGATACATAAGCTTGCCCATTGTCAAGTCATCATTGGTTATTCCATCCAGTTGATATTGTGACATATTTTTGACAATCCCATGGGCATGGGTATAGAGGCTTGTTTCGATTGAGGCTCTTGTCGGTGAACAAAATGGTGTCGGACAGCTTGCCTGGGTAAAACGAATTCCCTCCCTGGCAATACGATCTATATTCGGCGTATCCACCGGTCCGCCGTAACAGCTTAGTACATCGGCCTGGAGTTGATCGCACATAATAAACAGTATATTGGGCCTTATTGCTGTTCCATAAGAAGGCTTGGACATGGCCAGACTTTCAGATAGTAATCCAACGCCTGAAACCGCCGCCGCTGAACCCGCTAGCTGTTTAATGAATGAACGCCTGGTTTGACTTGATTTGTTCATAATCATTTCGATACTCCGATCTTTCTATTAAATCTGATATCCCTGCCAGCCGGTCCTTTCAAGCCAGTCATGCAATGCCTGAACCATCTTATTTCGAACGGCTGCGTATCTTTTTTCTTCCACCACATTATTGATTTCTCCGGGATCTTCCTGGAGATTATACATATACTCCTGACCTTCCCGGTATCGCATGTATTTCCATCCCTTTCCGCGAACCATAAACGAGCCTTTGGCTGATGGGAGAATCTCTCTTTCTCCGCCATTAGGATTTCCGTCAATACGTTCGCAAAATGCGTATTGTCGCCCCTGTGATGAATCCTTTTGACCAGTCAAAAACGGAACGAGGTTTTGCCCTTGTGCATTACCGGGAACCGGCTGACCGGCGAGATCAAGCAAGGTCGGCATAAGGTCCGTCAAATCCACCGCCATATCGTTTTCATGGGGCTTGAACATGCGTGGATATCGAATCATAAACGGAATATGCACCACTTCTTCATAAAATGCTTTGGTGCTTTTCCACAGTAATCCATGACCGCCGTTCATATCCCCATGATCCGCGGTGAAAATAATGACAGTATTATCCGTCTCGCCAATTTGATCAAGAGCCAGTAATACCCTGCCAACCTGATCATCCATCAGTTTGACCATGCCGTAATATATACGCATATATTCGCGCGTCCCTTCCTTTCCGAAATCATCGAACATCTTCCGGCTGACGTCCGATTTGAACTGCTCTTCACAATGGTCGATATTTTCGGGCAATTCGATTGTTTCCGGATCGAACATTTCATAATAAGGAGACGGAACGAGGTTCGGATTGTGCGGTGCCTGCAGTGATACCGTAAGCATAAAGGGATCATCCATGCCCTGAAATTGTTTAAGTCTCTCTACTGCCTGGTCCGCGACTCGCACATCAAAGTATGTCTCCGCCGGCAGTTTCCAGCGTCCCATTTTGAGGATAAAGTCACCCCAGGTATGCTTTTCCCAGTTGGGCTTAGCTTTCTCAGCAATCCTTTCCATTGCGGGAGACTGCTTGACCGGCATCGACCAGTTAATCCAGTTCATACAATTTTCTTTGCCGTATTGTTCTCGGCATTGCTTCCAAAGCTGATCGTATTCCATTCCCCACTGCGGGTGCATACGATATTGATCCGGGTAATACTCCATATCACTGCCGTGCAAATGCCATTTCCCGTAATGACGTGTCTTATAACCGTTTTTCCATAGTATCTTCTCGGTAGTTACATCGTCCATAAATAGGCCTTTTTGCCGGCTTTCGTCTACATTCAACACCACGCCATGTGTATGCGGATATACTCCCATAATCATCGACGCCCTGGTTGGCGAACAAAATGGCGTCGGACAGACCGCTTGATTAAACTTAACACCCTCTCTCGCGATGCGGTCTATATTAGGCGTATCCACAGGCCCGCCGTAACAGCTTATCACCCTCGCCTGAAGCTGATCCGTCATGATCAGAAGTATATTAGGCCTCTTGCGGCTTTCAACCCCGGCAGGCTTACCCATCGCCAATAATGGCTCAGCGGAAGCCAACAACCCTGAGACTGCAATCGATGCAGCACTGAATTTCATGAAATCTCTTCGATTCGGCAATTTGTTTTTCGTAGTATTCATCAGAAAACCCCTAAAATATTATATTATTATTTCAATCAGAGAGCCATTCTAACGCTTTATTTCTGAATTCACATTCGTCAGGATACCGGCCATGTTCATTTCGGAATTGCTTTATAAATTCCTGCGACCTTTCATAAAAAATAGAATGTGTTTTATAGACTGGCTTTTTGATTCCCTTTGTATCAATCATACTGAATCCATGTGCAACTCCCTCTCCATCCTGGGGTGTATTGTCATAAATCTGCCAGTATAAAACAAATGGACACCCCCATTCCAACGCAATTCCAGCTACATTACGAGTAAATTCATCCTGAAGCTCAACCGATTGTAACGAGGTGACCCTGAACCCGTATTCCCCAATGAAAACTCGCTTATCCCAGGGCAGCTTTTTTGATGTCTCAGGCAGTTTTTCTTCGATATAGTCAAGCGCCTCGGTAAGCATTTCTCTCATTATCTTTTTGCGTTTTTCCACAGACAGGTTTTTCCGCCAGTATGGCCCCAGTGAACTGTAGGAAGAAAACGAAACAAAATCTACATTCGTATAAGGCAAAACGGCATTGACCATTGTCCTTTTCCCCTCCATTCCTTTTGCCACAAGGACAACTTCCGTATAATGATAAACCTCAACATTGTTATGGGGGGTATCTTTTTTCGCATTATCAACGGCACGCTGACGGTTATTGAGTCTTTGAATCATACCGGAAATCGCTTCATCCGAAACCTCCTTGTCCACTTTATACGGAGGCTCCATAATCGACCAGTCTCCCTCCCAGTGCCCAATATAAAAACTCTTGCCCGTTCCAGAATATTCACGCAATAAATAACATACAAGATCATAGATCTGCTTATAATCCTCCTCTTTTTCCGCATCGGAAAATCCCTCATACCAATGAAATGAATTATCCCATATGCCTCCGATAACAGGTGCCGTATGACACCAAAAGAAATAATATCGAAACGGCATATCCAGTACTTTTCGATAACTATCATGCTTTTCAACCAAATCTCGATAAGAAAGAATACCCGGCTGAATTTCAAAACCGTACAGTTTATCGTAATCATGCCCAATGTAAATCTTGAGTATATTCGATCCCATCTCAAGTATCGCTTTGGAAGTTTCAATAAGCTCATCCTCATCGGTAAACTGGTACTGAGGGGCAAAGGTCTGAGTTCCAAGAATATAATTATAATCCAGGATCTCTGCTCCCAAAGAGGCTTGGGGGGAGGATTCTTTTTCTGCAATGTACAAATCAGTACTTGCCATAATTATGCCGGCAAAAAAAAACATACTTCTGAATAATAAACGCAACTTGCTTTTAAATGATCGATCCATAAAATCTACAAGTACCTTCATCAGTTATCCAATCCTTTCCACTATAAGCGTTTTCAAATCTATGGCTTGTTGGCCGGGGATTTGATTCGGCTTGACAATCAATTTTTTAAGCCCTTTTTCGATTCGCAATTGACCAATCCGCAATCGTTTCCATTGTTTTTGCGGAACTTCTCTTCTTCTGGCCCTGTCCGGACTAAAAACAGGTTCAGGTTCATAAGGTTGAGTGATTTTTCTCTGCATCTCCCGACCATCAACTTGAAAACTCATCACGACCCCGACATTTTCCGCCTTGCATATATAGTCAAATGCGATTTCATATAATCCTGAATAAACCAGTTCCGCGTTCCAATAAGCGTACGCATTGGCGGATTTCCAGTTTGTGATCCAGTCCCCGGCCCAGCCGTTTGGCTCACTGTAGCTGATTCCTTTGCCATTGGCTGTCACAAGCAGGGCCTCATGGGCGGGCAATTCAACTTTCGGCCAATTCGCATAACCAATCCGAGCCGGCAACGGTTCCATCTCCTCAGGAGCAACATCTTTGCGCCACCGCTGATAAGCCTTGAGATATTGATCCACAAGTTCCGGATGTCTCTTGCTAAGATCATGACGCTGACCGGGATCATCGATAATATCAAACAGCTGGTATGTGTCTTTTCGCAAATCAATCGTTAAGCGATATTGCTCTGTCCGCACACAGGCTTGGTACCGATGAAGATATGAAAAGATCATGCGATCGGGCCATTCCGGATCGTCATTCATCAATAAAGGCAGTAAACTCACTCCGTCGAATTTCAAATGATCCGCTGACTTAATCCCACACATATCAAGAAGAGTCGGAGCGATATCAATATGAGCTCCATTTTTGTAAATAACTTTTCCGGACTTGATTCTCTCAGGCCAGCGGATAAAAAACGGAACACGAACACCTCCTTCATGTACCGTACTTTTCTTGCCCCGCATGCCCCCGTTATATCGCCAATCCGCAGGACCATTATCACTTAAGAAAATAACAACCGTGTTTTCACGAAGACCATATTGGCCTAATACCTTTAGAAGTCTGCCGAGATTATCGTCAAGATTTTCTATCATTGCATAAACACTGGCTGTCGTATCATCAAATCCAAATTGGCTGTATTTTTTAAAATAACGATCGGGCACCTGGAAAGGAGAATGGGGTGCATTGTAAGGCAGATAGCAAAAAAACGGACGATCTTGATTTTGCGTTATAAAATCAATGGCCTGATCCGTCAAAATATCCGTAATATATCCTCTGTAACGTCTCTGTTTGTCATCAGATTCCAGGCTTGGATTAAAATAATTTAAAAGACCCCCGCCACAAAATCCCACAAATCGCTCGAATCCCTGCCCCAGGGGATGATAAGGATAATTCGAACCGTTATGCCATTTCCCGAAACACCCCGTTGCATATCCGTTTTCTCTGAGTATTTCAGCAATCGTAACTTCCTCTGAACGCATGGCTTCCATCCCGCGAGTCACTCCATACGTCCCTGTCCGAAGGGCGTATCGTCCCGTTAAAAGACTCGCTCGTGTAGGAGCACAAAACGGACTGACAAAAAATCGGTTAAAAGTAGCTGACTGCTCAGCCAGACGATTCATTACAGGGGTTTTGAGATAGTAATTGCCATGCCTGCTCAAATCACCCCATCCCTGATCGTCAGTAAGAATCAAAAGAATATTCGGCCTCTTTGTGCTACCTCGTGACAGGTTTTCCTCACATCCGCTTAAAGCAACTGCACAAAAAGAAGCTCCCATCATTTTTATAAACTGACGTCTCCGCATTTGAGCCTTATTTATATGTAATCATGGAAAATCTTCAATTTCTATTTATTAATCAAATTTATTCCATTCTGAGCAGACAGACAGAACCGTTTCCGGGTTTGCCCCCGGCCCAGCTTCACACTGCGCGATTATGCCACCGGAAGGGTCATGCAGCCACTTGATAATTTCACGAACTGCTTTTTGACCTTCTTTTGGATCAGGATGCGGCAGAATATGCTGCCGGTCGATCTCACCCCAGAATGTAATGCGTCCTTTAAACTTAGCGGAAAGAGTTTCCAGCCCCATACAGAAAATCTGAGAGTTGATCGCATTGACTCCTATTTCTATCAAATCTTCATAAATATCCAGAATATAGCCATCAGAATGCATAAACACAAGCTTGCCTTTTGAATGAGCAAGATCGCAATAATCTTTATAAAGCGGCTTAAATATTTCCCGCCAAGTCTTCGGTGGAATCAAAAGCTGTTTCTGCCCGCCCCAGTCATCCATAAACCAAACTGCATCAATATCCGTAGAGACCCAAAATTCCATTTCCTTCAAATAATAGTCATGGATTAATTTTAAGAGTGCCTGACAGTCTTCGTTAAAGTCAACCAGATCCATCATGGCATTTTCCGTCCCGCGTAAAAACTGGTACCTTTCCCAGGGACGGGCAAAATTGAAATAACTTTTGGGCAACTCCGATTCCCCTGAAATTTCCGGAACACATGTTCCCAGAACAAATTTATTTGTCAGTTGACAAGATGCATTGACTTGATCCCGGGCCCTGCCTGGATCGTCTGGGAGAATTTCATAAGGAGGAGTCACATAATTCCAGTCTTTAATATCCTTGATAATGGGTTCTCGAACCTCTCCGATAATGCCCGGCTGAATATTAACAAATTCACATCCCCAGGCATCCACAAAAATCCCTTCGCTGTAGGGATCGGATTTGACTTTACTCGATGGATTGTATACATTCTCCGCAAACGTGAAATCAACCGGATACTCTTCCATGAGCTGTTTCAAAACCTCGGAATAACGTTCTGAAAACCAGGGAAGAACCCATAAGTCTCGGGCAACCCGTTCCGGATAATCGAAGTTCACTGTCCTTGTAACGATTTCTCGTGAAGTCTGTGCCATTTAATTCCTCTCTTTAACCAATACCTATCTTTACTGTTCTGTATGACCGCACTGCGGACATTTGCCCTCCACCCCTCCTGGCCCTGAGTTTGGAAAATAGACACTTGAACATTTTGAACACTGATGCGCTCTATATAAACTTTTCTTACCACATTTTTCACAAACTAAAGCCGGAGTCGAAAGCTACCCCGGCGAACGTGTCTCTTTAACGGATTGAATATAACCCATTAGATTCATCTTATAACTTGCATTACATTGCGGATTTGCGCATTTTACCCAGACCTGATCTTCATCTGTAAAAGACTCCAAACCGGTTTTCCCTTCTGGAGGCAATACGGAAAAGATAATTATTATGATAAGAACGAAACATGCCGCTAATGAAAGAAAATCAAGGCCAAAATTGCAATGCGAGACATCCAGCATCCGAAGGAATAATCCGCAAAAAGTGAAATCTCAAATTTCAGGCTTTCCGCAACAGGAACTAACTATAAAAGTCTCGATTATCTTACCAGTCTCTTAATGACATCATCCATTCAGCTTCTACCTCGAAGCGCGGGGCCGGTTCGGTGAGTGTATAACCTTTATGCCACCTAAGTCCCCAAAGCTGCCTCAAACCAATTCGCTTAACCGATTGATCACAGTGAACGGCTTGCACAAAATCTTTCATGTGACGTTCTATGCACACCATTTTCATGGTGTTGATATTCCAAACTAAATCGGTCATTGGAATTGATAATGAACTATATTGGGGTGGGGAATCACTCCGCGTAGGAGTTATATTGGTATGTAAAGAATCAATAAACATTGGCACCTCATCGGCCTGTTTAATTTTATCAATAGATCTCCAAAAGCGTTTGGCTGCACGGCCTGCGACAAGCGTGCTTCCGGTATCTGGTGGATTACACAACCAGTCATTAAAAGCATAGCTGGACATATCATCCTCAGTAAATCGTCCCCCTTCTTCTTCCCAGCCTTGCCATAAAGAATAAGGAGTTCGGCCAATTTCAGATAACGGTTTAGTTGCATCGGGACAAATTCTAACTTCTCCACCTCCGCTGCCGGCCTGATAATAGTTACGCAGTGCATTAAACCAATTTCGGTTGGATTCCTCTGGAGTTCCAAAGCCATAAACACCTGCCCACATAGATTGGTGCTCACTGAAGTATGTAAAAGCACAAAAGGAGAGTTGGCGTAAATTGCTCATACAAACGACGACACGGGCTTGCTGTTTGACTCTGCTCAAAGAAGGCATAAGAATTGACATTAGCAATGCAATGATTGAGATCACCACGAGCAACTCTATTAATGTAAATGCTTTTTTCTTTAACATAATTTAACCTCCGCTGACTACTATTTTATTTTCAAACAATACAATGCCAAAAGCAATAATATTCAAAAAAGGGGGGTATGCAAGCAAAAAGTTCAAAATATTTTGAATAATAATAAAATAAATTACTACTTGAGCACCTGTATGAATCCGTATGAAGTCCATTAAATTCCTTACAAAAGCCCATTTATAGTTGGTTTTCGTGGTAATTAAAGCCGCAATTGCACGGGGCTGAATGTGAAATTTCATTATTTCGCAGGGATTGAATATTGCGTAAATACTTATCGTTAAATATATTACGATTATACATAGAGCTTAAATAACAAAAGGCAATATATGTCTTTTGTTTTTTTTGTCTTAAATTAAAAATTGTACATTATTATTTGTGGTGTTCATTCTTTATCCCAGGGATAATTTATTTAATTTGGTATTATTTTATTATTTTAGGATTTTTAACTTGAAAATAGACGATGCATAGTTTATATTATCGTCATTAACGTAATATAGGCATTTTTATGATGGCGAATGCGAATCTATGATTTTATTCAGGGCGAAAAATGGTATAATTCAAGTGGAGGCCAAATTGATGCTTCAAGGGAGGTAGGAGATATTATGGATGAAATTCCACCAAACTCGTTATAAACACTTTCTCAAAAACCGTTTTTGAGAAAGAGCCAACTATAATTTTAAAGAGGAGTCTTAGGATGAATAAGAAGCATCTATTATCACTGGTGACAGTCATTGTGGTCTGTAACTGGGGAGTGTCTCTGGCAGGCAACAATGTCTGGATGGGATGGACTGATACCAGCTGGAACACGGTCACGAACTGGAGTTTAGGTAAGGTCCCGACTGCTGACGTGGCATTTATGGAGGACAGAGGCAAAACGTATCCCTATCCTGTTATTACCGACAGTAATGAAATCAAGGCATGTGCACATCTCAAGTTCAATCAATATGCCGATGGCGGCAGGCTTGATATAGAGAGCGGCACACTTAACGTTGGCGGTATTGCTTACATTAATATTGGCGGTTCATATTCAGCAGAACTTAATATCAGTGGAGGAGAGCTGATAATTGGCACCAATTTATTCTTTCCTTATGCGGGTACAGCGACACTTAATATGTCAGGCGGGAAAATTGAGGCTTCAGGCACTTTGGTGATGTGCCAGCAAGCTTCGGGTGATGGATTTATGGACTTAACCGGAGGAATTGTTGAGGCAGCGGATTTTCTTTGGAATACAGGCCCTTCCCGGTTTAACCACATTAACATTACAGAGGGTGCTTTAAAAATTAACAGCACAACAAATCTTACTGACACATTTTTGGATTTGATTGATTCAGATGATATTACTGCTTATGGTTCCGGCACAACCCGTTATGATTGGGTCAGCCATCCCAGAGCTTTCTTTAATATTGATTTCAATGGTTCTTCGACGACCCTCAGCGCAGGGATACAGGATCTTGATACCGCCTGGAATCCCAGCCCAGGTATCGGTGAACTGGTTGACAATATAAGCGGTACAACCACTCTAAGCTGGTCATCCGGTGACAGTACACGCGCGGTCGATGGTCATGATATATACTTCGGAACTGATCTGGATGAAGTAACGAATGCCGATACAGGTTCGGCGGTATATTTAGGTCGACAGACCGCGAACGACATCAATGTTGGTCAGCTTGACCTTGATGAGACTTATTATTGGCGGGTTGATGAAATTGATGACAGCGCTGTGGTTCATAAGGGCTACATATGGAATTTCAAAACCTTACCAGGTAGAGTAGTTTGTGACTTCGACAGCTATGCTGATACCGCTGCGCTTACCACGGATTGGACAGTTGTCGGGGGAGCTTCTGCCAACCTGCAAGATACTTTCATTGGTTATCGCATAACAACAGAAGAGCAGAGTATGATATTTGAATATGATAATGGCAACTCTCCGTATTACAGCGAAGTTTATGCTGATACGGCAAATCTGCCAGATTTCATAGATGCTTCAGATTGGAACTGGCTTGGTACAGAAACACTCTATGTTCAGCTCCACGGTGATTTAAGTAATGAACCCAATGAACCTTTATTCTATATCGGCCTTAAGGACAGTGGCTCGACCGTTCATGTGGTTTATTATCCCGACATGGAGGATCTTGTTCAGGAAGGCTGGGAAGATGCTGTTTCCTGGAATATCCCACTTAGTGATTTTGGTGGTGTAGATTTAAATGATATCCAGAGGATATATTTTGGATTTGGTGACCGAGATAATCCTCAGGCAGGTTCGGCCGGCAAAATATATGTAGATAGCATTACCCTTTTCCCGCCCCGCTGTGTTCCGATGAATAATCAGGGCGGTGATATCGGTTATTATGAATTTTCTGACTGTACCGCTGACGATGAAGATATTTTAGCACTCGCTGGAGGCTGGATTGGATATGAAGGGGGTACGATTACCGCTGTTGCACCGACGGTTAACCCAGTATTGCACTATACCTTTGAAGATAGCGGTTATACGGTTACCGATCAGGCAGGGACATATGATGGTACCGTTTCGGGAACATTAGGCTGGGATACCGATGGCTATATCGGTAACTGCTATGAATTTGACGGGGCAACCAGTTTTATCGATGTCGATGGATTGGTTATTGACAATCTTGGTTCTGCATTTACCATCACTTGTTGGATTAAGGCTCCATCTTCATCGAATCCCAGCGGTTTCATTTGTAATGCAAAAGAAACAGATGATATTCTGAAGTTGTATTTACAAACAAACGAATGGCCTGATAATCCACAACAAGCAGTCTACTTATCATTTGCAGCCGGTGACTCAGGTTGGCCGACAGGTGATAGTGTTACGCTGGGCTCTATTTATACCAGCCCTGTTGGTTATCTGAGTCAGGCCTCTGCAAAAGAATGGACACATTTAGCCGTTGTCAAAAATATTACCGATGGTGTAATGAAGTTGTATATTAATGGAAAACTTTATGTAGTGTCTTCAGGAGAAGATCAGGCCCTTGGGGCGGAAGGTTTATCGTTTGATCTCCTAAGGTTAGGAGCAAATGCTTCTAATCCTGCTCAGCATCTCTGGGAAGGAAAACTGGATGAATTTAGAATTTACAATGCTGAATTAACCCACGGTGAAATACTTACTTTGGCAGGTTATTCTCCAGGAAACACTTTAGAACAACCGAGTGTGTCATGGGCAGATCTGAACGGCGACACCAAAGTGAACTTAGTGGATTTCTCTAAAGTCGCTAAGTATTGGCTGGAAGTTGTTTTGTGGCCGTAACTAACAGTGATACTGAAGTAATTTCTGGTATGTTTTAGGGTTTTAAAATCGGGGCTTTAGTAAAAGTATTAAGCCCCGATTTTTACAATGAGATGAAGCAAGGCAAAGATTAGTTTTTGTTTTGTCGACAATTATAATTATAAATGATAATAATTGTGGAGAACTCGAAACAGATGTTATTTTATTGTCTTTATTTGAATAGCTATCAAGTATTATTTCTATAAACAGAACTTTAGTGTAATATCAAATTGAAAGTGTTGGTTTTTTGTAATTTAAATTTCAGTTAATGTTGGCACACAGAAATATCCATTTAGTGTAAATTTCGTAAAAGATGAAATGATATAACGTTTTATTTAGAAAGAAGTAGACATGTTTCAAATCGGCACACAGTACCATCGGCCCCCAACTCCTAAAATGGAAAAATGGGAATATGATTTCAAGACCATGAAAGAGCATGGTTTCAATATTGTGCGCGGCTGGGCCATGTGGGGTTGGCTTAATCCCAAACAGGATGTTTATGATTTTTCAGAACTTGAAAGATTGTGTGATTTAGGGGCCCAATATGATATCAAGGTTATTTTGCTGGTTAATCTCGAGAGTTCTCCGGCGTGGCTCTATAAGAAATATCCTAACACCCTTTATGTAGACCAGAAGGGCATCAAGGTAGTGCCTCATACAGTTCATAATACCTGCTGTGGAGGATTCCCCGGTCATTGTCTGGACTGGCCGGAGATTAAACAGCATGCTGTTGATTTTATTGGAAACCTGGTCAGGAAATTTTCTAACCATCCTGCACTTTATGGATGGGAACCGCATAATGAGCCTCTCCATGAGCCTGCTCGTTATTTTCTTCACGGTAATGGTGAACTCTTTTGTTATTGTGAAAAAACACTGGAAAAGTTTATTGAGTGGCTGAGAACAAAATATAATAACAATATTGAAATCTTAAATAAGACATGGCAGCGTCGTTATGGTGAATTTGATGAAGTAATACCGCCGATTGAACGAGGCAGCTATTCGGATTGGGCTGATTGGCGGCTATTCCATATTGAATCATTAGCAGATCAGGATCGATGGCGAACCCAAGTCATTCGCGAGAATGATAACGATCATCCCGTCATGATACACACTCGATCCGCAGCTTCTGCTCGGAATATCGTTTTTGATTGTACGGATGACTGGCGATTATCAAAACTGGTTGACAAGTTTGGCTTTGCAAATTTCCCTGAAAGTATTTCGATGCTTGATCATGCCCTGGCCGGCGACGTCAATCGTGCCGCGGCCCAGGGCAAGGAGTTCTGGATGCATGAACTCCAATCGGGTCCTTATGGTATAGGTTTGAATATTCCTGATTCTTATCTTTCCGGTGACCGAGTTGCCGGATGGGCCTGGACCACTATTTCTCAAGGAGCGAAGGGACTTTTGTTCTGGCAGTATCGTACGGAACAATTTGGTGCAGAATATGGTTTTAATCTTGTCAATCTTGATGGTACGCCAAATGAACGCTTAAAGGTTGCCGCTAAAATTGGTGAAACCATTCGAGCTAATGAATCACTTTTTGACCAGTTAAAACCGATTCCCGCTGAAATCGCCATAGGATATTCTCCGATGAATCCGATGATGCTTCATGTGGCCAACGGGTCTGTAGAACCTTACAGTTATTCTTATCTTGGCATATACCGATTGTTATGCAATCTGAGTATTCCGGCTATTGATATTGTTCGGCTTGATGATCAGGCCGTTGACGATGATTTCAATAAGTATAAGGTTTTATACATGCCGCTTCCCCTTTGGGTCGATGCACGTACGGCTTTCAAATTAAAGGAATTTGTCCGACAAGGAGGCACGGTGATTTCTGAGCCTTCTCTTGCCTTTATTGATACCGATTATTTTTCTGCGGATATTGTTCCCGGAATGGGGCTTAGTGAAGTGTTTGGATGCCGAAGAGAAATTATCGCTAATTGTCAGGATAAGACCATTACCGTCAAAACAGGAAACAGGGTCATATCGTCACGTTTTCTTCGCGAAGTTCTTATCCCGGAAGGTGCAACCGTTATAGGAACTTATGATAATGGTGAACCCGCGATTACCATTAACCAATATGGAAAAGGGCAAGCGGTTTACCTTGGAACCAATATCTTCAACAATTATTATCATGAGCCGACGATAGGGGTAAGAGAATTTTTCCAGCAGTACTTTCATAAGAATTTAACCAACTGGGCTGCAACAAGTAACCCTGAAAAAACCTTTATAAAAATGATGGAAGCCCGGGGACATACAGCGGTCTTTATATTCAATATGGCCGACGAAAATGTCGTAACGCAGCTTTCGGTAAATATGGAAATTGAGGAAGCTGATGATATTTATAATAACAGAAAAGTGATATTTGAAGCCAATCCTATATCAACAACAGAGCTAAAATTGAAACCCTATGAAACATGTATTTTAATTTTTAAGAATGTCCCCAAAAAATTGGTGGAAAGGACTCAGCATTCTAAGAAAACGTCGGTATTGCTCCAGAAATGATGATGCTTAAAAATTGTGATTTCGGATGTGAGAACCTTAAGCCTTGTTTTAAGCAAAAAGTAAAGTGCACATGAAGACAAGAAGAGAGTTTATAAAATTTGTTGGGGCCGGGACAGTTATGGGCGGTCTTGGCCTTTTATCCGGCTGCAAAACTGAAGAGATCAAAAAATCCAATACATCGAAGAACATCGCCAAGAAGCCAAATGTGGTTTTCTTTTTACTTGACCAGCTTTCGGTAAAAGTATGCAGTTATGATGGGGGGCCGGTGCCAACCCCTCATATCGACCGTCTTGCTAAAGAAGGTGTGATATTTACGCAGGCTACCTGCCCGACTCCCTATTGCTCACCGACTCGGATGGCAGCTATAACCAGTAAGTATCCTCATCAGCATGGTATTACTCTCAATGTTGGCTGGAATCAGAAAGGTATAACTCTCAATGATGTTACGACAGAGAAAATCCTGTGGCAGAAAGGTTATGATACCCATCATTATGGTAAATGGCATCTTCTTCGTATTGAAGATGAATTACTTCCTTACTACCCGGAGATGTACAGGCAGTTTCCTGAACATCTTGATGCGATGAAGGATGTATTTGAAAAAGTCAGCCAGGGTGACCCATCGGGGTATCAGAATTGGTATGGAATGTATTTTCCTGTGGAGGTATGGCCTCCATTTAAGGACGCCGTTGATCAGATGGATCCCGAGGTATGGGAAGGAAAGGATTATGCGCAGTTTACCACAAAAATGGGGCGACTAAAACTACCTGTATCCCAGGAATTTGATATGCGGGTGGGTGATCATGCGGTTTCTACGCTAAGACGGGTCTGTAATCAATCGCGTCCATTTATGCTGACCTGTGGAATCAATGCTCCTCATGACCCATACGTTGTAGCGTCTCCTTATTATGAAATGTTTGATCCTTTGGAAATAAAATTGCCTGATAACAAAGATACACTTGAAAGTCGTTTTGAAAATGAATGGTCGCGGCGGAATATAGCTGATATCGATAAACCTGGAATGAATCACCCCTCTATGCGGGAGTTTATGAGAATTTATTACGCCCTGACCAAATTAGCTGACGACCAGATAGGACGCGTGTTAAAAGTACTTGACGAAACCGGCGAAATTGATAATACATTAATTATTTTTGCTGCCGACCATGGAGATATGCTCGGCGGGCACGGTATGACATGGAAAAGCACAACTGCTTTTTATGAAGAAGTGGTCAGGGTGCCGCTGATAATACGATATCCAAAGATGTTTAAACCTCAAAAGATGAATATGGCTGTCGACCATACAGATTTAATGCCGACGATATTAGATATTGTCGGCGAGCAGATTCCGCCGCACTGTGAAGGGCAAAGTCTGGTCGGCTACATGACAGGCCGGAAAGATCCTTCCACGGCTTATCCTTATAAATTTTCAGAACGTATCCAAGGACACACTTCCGGTGAAAGGCAGATTTTGCCCACCACCAGAGGTTCTTTTATGATTCGTGGCAACGGTTGGAAATATATACAGTATTCTGACGGGGGTGAGTATATGTATAACTTGGACGAAGATCCTTTAGAACTGAATAATGTTGTGGGTGAATCCAAATACAAAAAAGTAAAACAAGAGCTGAAAAAAGAATTGAAAAACTGGCTGAAACGAACAAACTGGCATGGGCAGGCTATTGCGTGAAGAAGATAAACCAGAGGAGTAATGTCGGTGCTGAAATTTTGCGGTTCTGATTAGCGAAGGAAACGGAACATTAATTCCGGATTTCGAAATGCCGTTTCCAGTAATAGAGTTTCGTGATTTTTCATAAGTCTATGCTATTTTTTTGTGACTACGATAAAGCAATAAACAAGGATTATGATAATAAGAAGAAATGTGTACATAATATTTACCCTCTTTGTAATAACCATTGCGGTTTGCGCCCAATCTTCGAATGCCATTTTTCCGAGCAGTGAAAACAATAGCAACGAAAAAAACCTGGAACAGTCTTTCAGGAATCCACCTGATAATGCCAAACCTTGGGTTTTTTGGTTGTGGATAAATGGAAACATCAGTCGTGAGGGTATTACCAAGGACCTCGAAGCCATGAAACGGGTCGGCATCAATGGTGTACTGTGGATGGAAGTCAGTGGTTTTAAGTGGGCTCCGCATGGCTCCATTAAACCTGGTACCAAAGAATGGAAAGACACCATGCAATGGGCTATCTCTGAAGCTGACCGCCTCGGTATGGCTTTCGCTTTGAGTGTCGATTTCGGATATGGTTGTGGCGGTCCCCATATTAAACCGGATATTTCAATGCAAAAACTGGTTTGGTCTACAACCAAAGTACAAGGTGGTAAATTCGTCTCAGTCAAACTGAAGAAACCCGTTGTGGACTATACGCAGATGCTGAAATATGCAAGGATGCGAATGAGGCCTGGAGAGGATTTGTTACCTGAGGTGTTGAGTGATCTGAAAGATGTCGATTCTTACCGCGATATCGCAGTTTTTGCTGTTAAGAAGGATGAACAACCAATCCTGCTCGGAAACCTCGATAAATACGACGGGCGGGGATGGGAAACCCACCTTCCGCCATTAACTGAAGATGGAATATCAGCTCAACCGCTAAGCCACGAACATATTATTGATCTCACCGGAAACATAGAGGAACCGGGCGAACTTGAATGGTCAGCACCACCCGGAGTTTGGGAGGTGGTGCGTCTTGGACATGCCAGCAACTTTATGTTTACTCGACCAAGCCCAAGGGCGGCGGTTGGCTTGGAATGTGACCGGTTGAATACGCAAGGCATAGATGCTCATTTTGAGCATCACCTAAAACCCATACTTGACGCGGCAGGCCGCATGAACGGCAGGACACTTAAGTATATCCATATCGACAGTTGGGAAGCCCGCGGCCAGAACTGGTGCACAGGATTTGCTGATGAATTCAAAGACCGACGCGGTTATGATATTGAGCCGTGGCTTCCCGTTCTCACAGGAAAAATGGTCCAAAGCAAAGACATGACCAAACGTTTCTTGTGGGACATGCGGCAGACCGTGAGCGAGTTGATGCTTGAAAACTATATCGATCGGCTTCGTGAACTTTCGGCACCTTATGGCGTTCAGTTCTCCTGTGAGCCGTACGGTTATTTCTGTGTTGATAATCTGACCTATGGAGGGCGGAGCGATTTGCCCATATGCGAGTTCACGATGCTCAATATTGGAGATTTATCGAAGATCAGTCACTTAAACAGCTTCAGAAATCCTGCCATGATGAACACTCGCTACGCATACCGAACCATGAAGGCAGTTGCGTCGGTCGCCAACACATACGGAAAACCGTGTGCTGGCGGAGAGGCATTTACCGGCGACAGAGGTTGGTATGATCATCCATTTTGGCTGAAAGGCATGGGTGATGAGGCCTTCGCCCAGGGAATCAATCACTTGATCTATCATCTTTCAGCGCACCAACCGTACGACAACATGGTTCCAGGCCTGACTCACCGCAGGTGGGGCCAGCATTTCAATCGCCACCAGACCTGGTGGGAATTTTCCAAGCCTTATTTCGACTACGTTTCACGTTGCCAATTCCTGTTGCGGCAAGGAAAAACGGCGGTTGACTTCGCAATTCTGTATCATGAAGGTGCTCCTGTAAACATCATGGATGATCAGGTGACTTTCGACTGCCCGCCGGGTTATGACTATGATCTTTGTCCACCGGAGACCATAAAGCGTATGACATTTAAGAAAGGACGTATTTGCTTACCCTCTGGAGCCAGCTACCGCTATCTCGTATTGCCCAAAACGGGACGTTTGACACTTGAGACGGCTCAAAAGATTGAAGAACTACATAAAGCAGGCGCAACAATTATACGGCAATCCGATATTGTTGGAACTCCCGGAATCAAGGGGTATCCTGAGGCCGATAAAATGGTTAGGGAGATGGCGAAAAAGTGGTCTAAACTCCCAAACGAAAAGTGGAACAAAATTCTTGCTGACGATGATCTCAAACCAGACTTTGAAGCTGAGAATCTGTATTGGATTCATCGCTGTTCTTATAGCGATGATATATACTTTATAGCCAACAGTAAGCTAGAAGCTATCAAGCAACGTTGCACCTTTCGAATCACAGGGAAAACTCCGGAACTTTGGGATCCAGAAACAGGGGAGATCTTTGCCCTTTCAGATTTTCAACGAAGTGCTGATCGCACAAGTGTCCTATTGGAGTTTGAACCTTTACAGAGTTATTTCGTAGTTTTCCGAGAAAGCCCATCGACTATAAGAAAAAAACTGTATTCTGAATACAGACCGATTCAGAAAATTGAAGGTCCCTGGCTTTTGGACTTTGATCCTGAATGGGGCACTAGCGAAACCTTGACATTGAAAGAACTCAACAGTTGGACAGAGAGTAAAGATCCGCTCGTGCGCTACTACTCCGGTATTGCCACTTATCGAACAACTTTTGATTTGGATCCAGGCTTGGATGGGCCCACCTTCCTTGATTTAGGCAAAGTTGGAGTCATGGCAAAGGTGGTTCTGAACGGTAATGATCTTGGCATTACCTGGAAGCCGCCTTATCATGTGGAGGCTACGGATGCTTTGAAAACAGGTGAGAACAAGTTGGAGATTCGAGTTGTTAACACCTGGGCCAACCGTTTGATCGGAGATGAGAAGCTTCCCTTGGACGCTGAATGGAAAGACTGGGAAACTTTACTGCGTTGGCCCGATTGGATTATAAAAGGGGAAAAAAGTCCTACCTGTCGCTATACCTTTACTAGTGTCCGGCACTATCATCAGTGTAATGACTCACATCTCCAAACCTCCGGACTTCTTGGTCCGGTATGGATTAAAACAAGAAAATAATGG
>CAYVUI010000079.1:0-7260 GCA_964454745.1 uncultured Pirellulales bacterium
CTTTTGGCGGATGTCTGATACACTTTGCAGCCTGGCATCTTTGAAAGATTGCTCAAGATAAGTACACATGACAACCCCATCATCGGATGCGATGCCGAACAAAGCCAGGAAACCGACCCATATCGCAACTGAAAGATTGATTGGATGCATGTTGAAAAGGTCCCGCAGGTTCACACCGAATACGCCAAAATCCAGAAACCAATCCTGACCATAAAGCCATATCATCAGAAAACCGCCAGCCCAAGCAACAATTATACCCGAAAAGACAAGCATGCTGGTAGAAATCGTCTTGAATTGAAAATACAGTATCAAAAAAATGATAAACAGAGCCAGCGGAATTACAATCGAAAGAGTTTTTTGGGCACGAAGCTGGTTCTCATACGTTCCGGCAAACTCATACGTGACACCTGCCGGAATTACAAGTTGACCTTCTTTAATCTTTTGTGCCAGAAATGACTTGCATTCTTCCACAACATCCACTTCAGCAAAACCTTCTTTTTTATCAAACAGTACATACCCTATAAGAAAAGTGTCTTCGCTCTTGATAGACTGCGGCCCACGGACATAAACGATATCTGCCAATTGGATAAGCGGTATCTGGGTACCATCCGATGCGGGAACTAATATCTTCTCCATCGATTCGATTTGATCACGCAATTCCCGCATATACCTGACACGAACAGGATAACGCTCTCTGCCTTCCACTGTGGTTGTAATTCTTTTCCCCCCGATAGCGACTTCAATCATATCCTGAATCTTACGGATACTGATGCCATACCGTGCAATCGATTCACGATCGATATCAATTTCCAGGTACGGCTTGCCGACGATTCGATCGGCAATAACCGCAGACGCTTCAACGGAAGGGACTTGTTTAAGAAAACCTTCCAATTCCAATCCAACCTTGTCAATCGTTTCCAGATCCGGGCCCTTGACCCTTATGCCCATCGGAGCGCGCATGCCGCTCTGAAGCATGACAAGGCGGGCAGCGATCGGCTGAAGTTTGGGAGCACTGGTAGAACCGGGAATCCTGCCCGCGCTTACGATCTCATCCCAGATATCATCCGGACTGTGAATATGGTCCCGCCAGTTACGATAGGGCCTGCCGTTTTTCTCCTCAACGAGGTTGCCGTTCTCATCTCTTACATATTTATTATCTTTATGGTTGTATTTGAATTTCAGTACGTTTCCGTCTTTGTCTGTGATGTACTGTGATTTATAATTAATGACCGTTTCCACCATCGATATGGGGGCAGGATCAAGAGCGCTTTCCACTCTGCCGATTTTGCCGACGACGGATTCAACCTCCGGAATCGATTGAAAAGCAATATCCTGCTTTTGTAAAACGTCGAGCGCTTCTCCAATGGATGCATGGGGCATTGTAGTTGGCATGTAAAGAAAAGAACCTTCGTCCAGCGGCGGCATGAACTCCTTGCCCAGGCCCATCCAGACAAGTCCTCCCAAAATCACGAATGCGGTTGGCACCGAAAGAAATGCCAGCTTGTGATCCAGGCACCAGCCCAATATTTTCTGATAAAATTTCAAAAACAGATAGAGTCCCAATAGCACCCCGCCCAAAAGACATACAATAAAGAGAAGGTTTAGAGCCACCCCCTTACTATATCCAAGAGGCATCCAGTGATTGCCTAATACCCAAACAACCACCGCGATGACAAGAACATTTAAAAGCGGCAATGGTATAAATCGTCCACGTATTTTAAAATCTTTTTGTTTTTGCTTTTTAAGAAACAGCAAAGCAGCCGGGGGCAGAATCGTCAGAGCGATGACGATGGAGGCGATTAACGCAAATGTTTTTGTAAACGCCAGGGGTCGAAACAGTTTTCCCTCAGCCCCGGTCATGGTGAATACCGGAAGGAACCCAACAACCGTTGTTGCCACGGCCGTCAGGATCGCCCCCCCTACTTCTGAGGAGGCTTGATAGACCGTCTCAAGTTTACTTTGCCCGGCTTGGGCCCCCTGAAGATGCTTGAGGATATTTTCACAGACCACGACCCCCATATCTACAATTGTTCCGATAGCGATTGCGATCCCTGATAATGCGACGATGTTTGCTTCGACGTCGAATAATTTCATGGCGATAAAGCATACTAACACTGCCAGGGGAAGCATGGAACTGATCAGCAGCGAGCTTCGCAAATTCACAACCAGTACAATGACAACAATAATGGTAACAAGGATTTCTTCTGTAAGGGCGGTTTCCAATGTACCAAGAGTTTCATAAATAAGATCGGTACGGTCATAGAATGGAACGATGTCAACCTTGGAGACCGTGCCATCCGCCAGGGTTTTTTGCGGCAACCCCGTACGAACCCGTTCAATTTTCTCCTTTACATTCTTGATGGCTTGCAGAGGATTGTAACCATGACGTACAACAACGACTCCGCCAACAGCCTCCGCACCCCCTTTATCCAATGCTCCGCGTCTCAGGGCCGGTCCCAATGAAACATGTCCCATATCTTCGATGTATACCGGAACATGATCCGTTACCTTGATAACCGTTTTCTTAATGTCATCTAAACTCTCAATAAAACCCAGGCCGCGAACCACGTACTCAACCCGGTTTATTTCAATGGTTCTTGCGCCAACATCTACGTTCGATTTTTTCACTGCGGCAAATATCTCGTCCAGACTGACACCATAGGCTCGCATCGCATCCGGGTCCACATCAATTTGATACTCTTTTACAAAACCCCCAACAGAAACGACTTCTGCAATCCCTTCCGCACTCATCAAGCCATATCGGACATACCAGTCCTGCACGCTTCGCAGTTCATCCAGGTCCCAGCCCCCTGCAGGATTCCCTTGAGGATCACGCCCTTCAAGCGTGTACCAGAATATCTGGCCCAGAGCGGTTGCATCGGGGCCAAGGGCAGGAATAACCCCTTCCGGCAACGTACCGGCGGGCAGGGAATTAAGTTTTTCAAGAATTCGGCTCCGTGACCAATAGAAATCCACATGTTCTTCAAAAATGATATAAATACTTGAAAAACCAAGCATCGAATTGCTTCGAATCGTTTTCACGCCCGGAAGACCCAACAAAGCGGTGGTCAGAGGATACGTGATCTGATCATCTACATCTTGAGGGCTTCTGCCCGGCCATTGGGTAAATACGATCTGCTGGTTTTCACCAATATCCGGAATCGCATCAACTGCAACTGGATTACGCGGAAAGACTGCAAGCTCCCAGTCAAACGGCGCAAAGGCAATGCCCATCAGGATAAATGCAAGAAGCAACAATGCCACAACGAGTTTGTTTTCGAGGCAAAATCGTATCAATCGATTGATCACGGCAGGTCTCTCCGGTGAATTATTGGGTAAACTGCGGTAATTTATCCAAATACTTTTCGGGCTCTGCATTAAACTTTTCTTCACAGCCCGGGCAGCAGAAATACACCTTTTTGCCTTGATACTCGGTGTAGAGTTCCCGGTTGATTTCACCTGCCATGACTGGACACAGCTTTTGTTCAATTATATCAGGAACTTCAGCTTCTACGGCCTGAGCCGGCACAGTGGGTTCAGGCTCTTTCTTACAGCCATTCAAAGAGAAAGCCGTGAGAAAGAGAGCCCCCAAAAGAATAACGATCCTTAAATGTCTGCTTTTTGTGAACATAACATCTCCTTTCAGAATGATTATTTTTCATCTTTAAATTGCGGTAATTTATCCATATACTTTTCCGGGTCTTTAAGAAACACTTCCTCGCATCCCGGACAGCAGAAATAAACTTTCTTACCTTGATATTCGATAAAATACATTTTGTTGACAGCTCCGCCCATAACAGGACATAACGTTTGTGCCTCCGTATCCTGATACTGCATTGGCTGATGCCCTTGATGATGCATCGGAACCTCACTGCCCACCGGGCTCATCATACTTGGTTTTGCCTGTATTTGCAGGGCTGAATCGATCTTAAAGTTGCCTTTCGTGACGACAATTTCACCTTCGGTCAACCCTTCTTTGACGATGTAATAATCACCCGCCCTGGGACCCAGTACGATTTCCCTGCCTTCATAAGCGGGCTTTTCGGCCTCTGCGGTTTTGACATAAACCACTGCTCGTTTGCCTGTTATTAAAGGGGCGGAAGCCGGAATGACAACAGGAGGCTCATTGGCATTGGTCCCACCAAAGCCTCTGGCTGAAGCTGCAACCAGGTCCATTTCACAGATATCACAGATCCCCGGCTTCTCTTTCATGACCGAAGGATGCATCGGACATACGAAGGTATCGGCAAGGTTTGGGTCCGCGACAACTCCATTTTGTGCCAGTTTTGAATGCACAACAGCTCGAACAAACATGCCGGGCTTGAGCGTACCGTCAGGATTAGGGACATTGACTCTCAGCTTGACAGTTCTCGTTTTGGGATCAAGAGTCGGTGGAATAAAAGTGATCCTGCCCCTAAAAATCTCACCGGGATAAGCTTCCGTAGTAAATTCAACTTCCTGCTGGTATGTCACCAAAGCGACATCTGACTCATACGCATCGAGCTTTACCCAGATACTGGAAAGATCGGCAATGGTATAAATCATGGTTCCTGTTTGAACATACGTACCTTCAGCCACATGCTTTTCAAGCACAATTCCGCCAACAGGTGCGTATATGGTCAGATAATCTGCCGGCTCACCATTGGATTGAATCTCCTTTAACTGACGTTCCGTCAATCCTAACAATAGAAGCTTTTCTTTGGCGGCCTTCAGCGTCGCTTTATTCGACTTTTGGATGAGGGCAGACGTAGTACCCGGCATATTCTTTACACTTTTCAGGGCCTGTAAGTATTCAGCCTGTGCACTAATCAGTTCCGGGCTGTAAAGCCGGACCATATGATCACCTTCAATCACTTCAGTACCCACAAAGTCAACAAAGAGTCGGTCAATCCTGCCGCCCGCCCAGGCAGTGACATGTTTGAGTTTTGTTTCATCGTATTCGACTTTTCCGACCAGCCGTATTTCAGCATCGACAAATTTACGCTCAACCGGTGCGGTCTGAAGTTCCATGAGTTTGATTGCTTCAGGGGAAAATGAAATCTGGCCTGGACCCGTTCCCGGTGTATCCCTGTCTGTTTCAACCGGAATCAAGTCCATGAAGCAGAGAGGACACTTCCCGGGCCTGGGCTGTTGGATCTGGGGATGCATCGAACATGTCCACATCTGCTCCTGGGCATGCTGGGCGTGCTCTTCACTGTCTTTTACTGTTATCGTCATCCTGCTTATTATAAAACCTGCGACAAAAGCCAGGACGACAGGTAAAAGCAGCAATACTGATTTGACAGGCTTTGTACTGGCCTTTTCCTTTTCCATAGCTTTCACCTCTGTACATTCTATACCGTATAAATAGGATTTATTTCGCTGTTCTACCTGTTAACGATCTATTGGAAATTGAAATTACAGTTGTTCTCCCGTTAATGACTCTAATTCAGCAATGCTTTGCTGGTTATCGATGATTGCCCGTTCATGGTTCAACTGATAGTTAAGCAGCATTCTTTGCGCATCGATCAGGGAGAGAAAATCAATCGTTCCGGCTCGATAGGCTGCTTCAGAAGATTGAACAAGTTCCTGAGCTTTTGCGACTAAAGTATTGCCATACAAAACCATCTTCCGCTTACTGTCCTCGATATTATAAACAACCTGCAATGCCTGAAAGATCTTTTGATTCTGCAAGTCGATTTTCTTGTGATGATAGCTTCTCACCTTCGCCCTGGCCTGCCGCTCAGCGGCTTGATAGCTATCCTGCCACAGAGGAATATTAATAGAAAACATCAGAGCAACCGCATCTTTCCCGCTGTCCCTTACTCCGGGAGTCCGGGCATCACCCGTTTGAATCCAATCCACACCTACACCAATATCAGGATAAAACTTCTTTTTCGCAAGCTCCACTTCGGCCCGAGCCGATGCAGTTTGCCAATCAAGCTCAGAGAGTTCAGGATTCTTTCTTATTATTTTTGTAATGATCTCTTCTCGGACAAGCTCTACTTTGACAGGAACAGGCTTCTGAGGCCAATCTAAATCTTCACCTGCCTGCCGGTTTAAAAAAGAATTCAGCCTGGCGACGGTAGGCTCTTTGAGCTTTTGTAAACTGTTTAATACATCTTCAAGTCTGGCTAATTCTATTTGTGCACGAATGACATCAGGGTGCGTGGCTTCTGAGGTTCGATACTTTGCTCTTGCGACTTCCTCAAAATGTTTCAGAAGCGCAAGGTTTTCTTTTGCGATCCCAATGGCTGTCGCTAAATAGGAGAATTCATAATAAGCATCTTTCACCTGTTGAAAAAGCTGCAGCTTGGCAGACTCGTATCTGCGTTGTGCGGCCTTGGCTTTCGCGGATGCAGCATCGGTCCTTGCTTCAATTTCGCCAAACCAGGGAAACATTTGTATGAGACTAAACTTATTCTCCTGTGGACCAACGCGAGTTTCAACGCTCTCTATAAAATAACTGTAGGTAAATTTGGGATCATCCAGTGCTTTGGCTTGCGGAATTTGCTCCAAAGCAGCTCGCCAGCCTTCAAATTTGGATTTAAGTTCTGCATTATTCAGGGCCGCATGGCTTAGATAATCCGGCAGTTTCCTCAAATCATTGGCATCACTGATCGGATTGGAAGCTTTCGCCAATGATAGACAGGTTATCACAAAGAATAGAATCGTTCTACGTGTCAGCCAATTCATATTTGGGCTCCCAAAAAAACCGGACTCCATCATAATATAACCAGAAACATACGATATTGCGAGTAGATTGTTAATTATTTTCGAACTTGATGCAAGAGTTTGATAATTTCTTCCAGCTTTTGCTGCATTTCTTCTTCAGACGTTCCAGTTAACGCATCCGCTACGCAGTTCTGGAAATGCTTTTCCAGTATTTTTTCTTCGACTCTGGACAGTGCACCTCGGATAGCATGAATCTGGGTCAGTATATCCACGCAATATTTGCCGTCTTCAATCATTCCCTGAACGCCGCGTACCTGACCTTCAATACGCCGCAGGGCTGCCAGGTGACCTCTATGATCCGGATGTTGGCTCATTTTTTAAATACCTTAAGAATCTCAAAATACCTATACCCCTAAGGGGTATATTGTGTTTGCAAAAATATAGAATTTTCTTCCTGTTTATTGATCCGTTTTGATTCTTAAAAATATAAATGTCAAGTGTCTGGATCACAGCGGCCATCGTGTTGAGCAACAGGGCAAACCTGGAGACTTTAATGGTTTTCCCAACTGTTTTCTTGCTTTCGCTGTTTTTCTGGCTATATTTCCG
>CAYVUI010000079.1:7270-21958 GCA_964454745.1 uncultured Pirellulales bacterium
CGGAACACCTGATTTGCGAGGATATGAATAAATCGAAGAAACTTTGGCGATTGCAGACAACGCAAAGATAAGCGGATACAATTTCTCATGATACCAGAGTTTGGCAAAATAAAGACCAATGGGCGCTGGTTTTATAACCGCTGGATGCTCGGTGGGTACATGATCCAGAAGCCACAGGACCGCCTCGTCCACCGACTTGCGAAGCATATCCAATGTAAATGATTGAGGATTTACCTCATAATGGTCCATATAATGCCAAAGAGAAGCAAAAGCATCCAGTACCGCCGCGGTTTCTTCCACAGATGACGCATTCGCATCTTTTCGCCCCCAGCCGCGGTCTTGATTCTGGGCCGAAAGCAAACCCGCCGTAGCTTTTTCAATCATTTGTACAGGCAGGGTGATTTCATTTTGCCTATCACACAGGTACGATAAAATTCTCGCCGTTCCAAAAACAGGATTCGCCTCTTTGGGAAGGTGCTCATTACCAAACCAAAGCGGAGTCCAAAGTCCGCCTGGAGACTGCCCATGCTCAAGATATTGCAATGCTTTTTCAATGAAAACGGCAACCTGGTTCTCTTGCTTTTTCGCAAGATATCGCCTGCATCGAACCAACGCACTTACCGCATGAGCAGTGATATCCGGGGCACTCGTGTCGAAATCCAGGTTCGTCCTGCCCTTGCAAAACGTGGGAACACCCCCATCTTTGTTTTGCAGGCGGAGTAGAAATTCTGCCCCGTTTGAAATGGCCCTGACAAAAGCATCATGATCCTCTTCGACAATCTCGCTTTTCATTTGATATAGATTGGTTAAAGCAAGTATCGCCGCAGCGGTGTCATCCGCATCGGGTACACCGCCGGGCAAATTCGTCCACGCCCAGCCGCCCGGCCCGGCCCCGGTATAAGGATGAAACACCTTGAACTGCTGATCGAGTAAATGACGAAAAAGTACGCGACTCTTCTCCGGAGTCAACCATTGTTCAAGCCCCGCATGCGACAGGGCATTGACTGAAAGGCTGGTAAGCCAGTTGGAAAGGTTGGTATCGATGGGCCAACTGCGGTCCTCTCGAACAGATTGTTCAAGAAAACGAACGCAGCGTTCTGTCACAAGGTGATTATTACGTCCCGTGGAACAAAGACTAATCGCGACAAAAGAAGTCAGCGGCGCCGCTTCCAGGAAACCGCCGTTTGATGGTTGAATGGATTCAAGCACAGAAAGTGTCTTTCGAATACTGCCGCCGCGAATCAAACGCACCAGAGGATTGACAGGCTTGCAAAACCAGTAATGAAGTTGCCCCAGGGCAATCAACGCAGGCAAAGCATAACTAACCACGGGCATATTTACAAACCGAAAGAACCCCCTCGGCAGACAGGCAATTTCAAAAGGCAGCGACTTGATTTTCCTGAATGCACCATCTTTCTCTCCCAGCAAACCTGCCAGGGCACAAACAGAAAGAATTGGACACGAAAAAGTCAAATCCTTTTTATACTTACTGTGAACCGCCTCAATAATACCTTCGGGGGCATCGCCACCCGTTTGCGATACAAGCCATCGTTTCGCACGGGTATACACCTTTCCATCTTCCCCCCTGATCGCCCGCATGGAGCTCATGCAAAGCAGCGTAGTGCTGATATTGCTTTTACTCTCCGGCGTATCGCCCCATCCGCCATCCTCATTTTGATGATCGGCAAGCCAATCCAAACCGCCCTCAATCAGGCCATGATATTTATCCTTATCATAGAGACAGAGAGCATATACCGCCAGGGTCGTCGCCAAAGCACTCGAACTCAAGTAACCCTGCCAGAAACCTCCCGGCGTAATCTTCGAAACCAGCTCCTCCGCCAACAAATCACGAACGCTATCCAACTGTTTTTGCCTGACTTCACTCACGAGAGACTGCCCAATCCCAACAATCCATAATAGGTATATTCCGCATCCATTTGCGTTTTTCGGCCGTCAGAATAAAAACCTCGCCCCGGCTCTCTGAGAGAATGGATATATTTGACATTTACCTCCCGGACCTCATCCAGGCCCCACTCTACCCGACGCAATGCAAAAAGGGCCACTGCCGTAGACAGCAAATCCGGCTCGGGCGAAACGGGGGCCGCCCTGCATCCGCCGCACGACTGAAACTGCCCCAGCAGCCAACAGGTTGATTTCTCATCAACACCCCGGTCCCGGTAGAAATGAATCATAATTCCCGCAGCCGTTGCCGGCACAGAGCCAATGGGGATCTGCGAATGATTGACAAAGGAACCATCTTCAAGCCGAAGTGAATCGACAAAAGCAAGAAGTTTCTCCGGATCCGGACAGGTCAATTCAAGATCCTGAAAAGCGGAAACCGCCAGGAAACAGCCGTACAGGTTTGACACGTCTACCTGTGAATAAATCGAAAAGCCGCCATCCTCGCAATGAAACCTGTTAAGTTCATCCAGCAGCATCTCCCTGTGACCTTTCAGCAAGCCGGGTGCAAAATCCGCACAAAGCCTGATCCACGCAGAAAGATGAATCAAATCTTCAAATGGAGGCCTGTTGCCCCTCACGAATCCTTCAAGATCATATTGGAAAGAACTCTCACCCGCGGCAAGGATGATTTCCGAGGCGAACATCGTGTAGTAAAGATCGCTCTGCCCGGAAGCGCCGCAAAACCCGCCGTCCGAATTCTGCATAGACTGCACAAATGAGATCAATTCCTGCCTGTCCGCAAGCTGCCCGAGGGAGGACTTAACGTTTTCAATCATTGCCCGGCGGATAGTCATCACAGCAGCTCATAATTTCAATTTCATTAAAGATTATACTGATCAGAATCCGAAGCAGGCTTTTCAGAGAGGTATGATTAATCGTTCGGATCGAATCAATTGCCGCCGTTTTAAAAGTCTCCAGCATGTCCAGTGCTTTTCGCTTTACGGAAAGTTCGCCAAAAACCTTCATCAGCTCTTCATGAGCCTCTTGACCTGTGGCTGTATGCGAGTGAATCTGTGCGAGTATGCTTTTTTGCCTGCTGTCTGCATCCCGCCAGGCAAGGGCATACAAAAGCGAGGGCTTAAGCTCACTGAATTTCCTCTCCTGCACCGCAACATCAAAATCATTGATATCATCGAGAATCTGGTATGAAATCCCGAGATTTCGACTGTAATCCGATATGCTTTTCTCAGGCACGGACAGATCCTCTGTCAACAGCAGACCCAGCTTCAGGGCCACTTCAAAAGCAGGGGACGTTTTCTTCTCAAAGATTTCGAGAACCTGGTCCACCCGAAGAGGCACTGGATCGTTGAGCCACGTCAGTTCATTGCCCTGGCCTACACAAAGCTGGTAGTGTGCCTCCGAAGCGGCCTGGAGCATTTTAATTTTCCTGCAATCTTCCACATCCGCATTTGCGATCAAACGATATCCCATGCCCAGCAGGTAATCACCGGTATTAAGCGCGACCGGAATGCCGTGCTGAATATGCAGCGTTTTGCCCCCGGATCGATACTCATCGCTGTCCTCGATATCATCATGAATCAGCGAGGCCTTATGAAAGCATTCGATGGCAACCGCGATTTCACAAACCCGGCCCGGCAGGGCCTCCGCCTGTTCACCGGATGAATCACCCAGTGTATCATAGACCGCGGCAGCGATAATCGGCCGAAATCGCTTGCCGGCAAACGCCATCCAGTCCATGGCAATCCGGGCGGTTTGAGAGGTATCCGAACCGAAATATCTTTCCAGATTCTCTTTCGTGAACAGGTCATGTACCTGCTGTTTGAGTTGATGGAGATCCGTTCTTTTGCAGCCGTCATGTCGATAATCCGTAAGGGCCTCCTCCAGCCAGTCAACATCCAGCGCGGTGTCCTCACATCCGTCATACAGAAGCGGAACCGCAATACCGGCAACCGCACCGGCTTCCATATAAGGGAAGGTCTGTTCGAGCACCGTCAGACAGCTTACGCCAATGACCGCCTGGATCTGCCCGGAACTGATCAGCGACATCACGATCGGGGACCCCTCCGCGATCAGAACAGTATAGCCAAGCGTTTTGGCCATGGTGCTGACCGAATGAATCACGCAGCGTCCGCAGCCGGCGCATACCAGGCCAAACCGGTCAAACTGTCCCGGGCAATCTCTCGAATGCCGCAGACATTTGGGAATGAGCAAAAGCCTTTTCTCAAACGGGGTGGAAGCGACTGCATCCTTCCATATCGCGTTATTCAGGCAAATCGCAAGAAAATCCGTATACTGATCCCGAAGATCATACTGCCTGACCATGGATCGACAGTATGCCCTGAGTTCATCAAGACTGACCGGCGCGGTAATCTGATGATGAGCCGCAAAATCCGCCGCAAGCCCGCGCAGCTTGTCACGCATGGCTTTTTGGGCAGGCACAGAGCCTCTGCCGACCCCGGAGATATTCACATGTTCATTTGGCCTGGACAATTACCGGCTCCTTTGTGTCATCCTTCAGGACGCAACGCTTAAGTTTTTTCTCCAGGGAATGAAAACTGCTCCGCCAGGTGCGTATCTCCACTTTCCCCAGCCCCTGGACAAAAAGCTTCTTGAGCCATGACTCTCCGCCGGCGGTCTGGTTATCCCAGAACAGCCGCGGCATGCGCTTAAAGTTAATCTCATAACATTTTCGATAGAGTTTCAGGTGCTCCAGTGTCATTTTGCTCAGCGTAAAACCTGCGTCTTCTGCGATTTGCTGCGGATCGATCGGCTCAAAGAAAACCGGAAATATCACCGCTTCAATTTGGTCAAGCCGGTCGATCAGCCTTGAAGTCCTCTCAATATCTTCCGGTGTTTCACCCGGAAGGCCAAGGATAATACTGTACACAGGGAAAAAGCCGGCGGCCTTCATTTTTTCCGCCGTATCGCAGATCAGCTCTTCCCACTGCCCGGCCTCAAAAGGCATAATTTTGGTCGGACAGGACTTTTTCACCAGTTCACCGTTTGCGCTCTCCAGCCCCATATTCAACCAGAGATACTTCGGATCATTCTCAAAGGCCAGGAGACGGCGAATCTCTTTCAGATCGTCAAGGGAGACCTGGGCCGCTGTCGATACATTGGCATGATCGAGCTGGAGAAATTGCAAATCCTGAATCTGCTGAAACGCCTCGAGCATCTCGATGATCTTACCGGCATCCGGTTTCAGGGTGTCCGAGCCGTATCGAAACAAATCTTCACTGGCCAGCACAATTGACCTCTGGTTCTGACGGATATTCGTTTCGATATCCTGACGAATCAGTTCAGCAGGCAAATGTTCCATTTTCTGATGGGCCATCGTACAGAATTTACACCCCCTGCCGCACCCTCTCGATATCTCGACAATACCCAGAACGGTCGGCGTCTCAATCGGCTTGATATTCCCGGCACAGGATTGTTCTTCCCGGTAGTGCGAAGGACAATCCCTTCCTTCGAGTATATCCGAAAAAATCCCCGGCCCGGCATTTTCAAAATACCCATCGAAAATAAGATCGACAACCTCCCGGGTAAAATCATCGCCATACTGCCGAAACTGCCAGGCCCCCGCCCCGCCGGCCACAACCTTGAAGTCGTATTTCGCCTTCGCCTCGGCAAGCACGGAGAGCGTCTTGCCCGTCCAGTGCTGAGTGTACAAAGTGCCTTTCCAGAAGTTTTTGGTCGTCGTATTGCTCATCCCCATCCCCAGCGGGTCCGAAGAGCTCAGGGCAACAATCCTGGTTTCCGGGCCCAGCACCCGACCAAGGGCCTCCGGGGTAGTGCACAGAATGTCGTCACGGCCCATGCCGGTATGCGCCCGAAGTGCCGCTTCCACACGACTAAGGCCAAGCGGAACCTTTGCCGCACGGCCGCAGGCATCCGTCCGGATTTTCGGCGACACAAATGACCGCATCATAAATTCCGGCACATGCGTAGTCTGCATGGTAGCAAAAATCGCCTCAAAGAGGATCTTGTAATTGCCCGAAAGGGTCCTGTCAGCCACAAGTACAATTTTAGGGCTTGCCGTTCGATCCATCATCTTCCTTTATTTTTACGACGCTGGAGTTCATTCATTTCCCCCGGCGTCAGAGAGTGCAGCACCTCATCAGGAATGGAGAACTTTTTCTGCATTTCTCTCAAGGTTTGCTGCGGAGAACTGACCGCATGGTTTCGCTTTTGAAGCTGTTCGAGAAGATTACCGGAATCTTCCACGTGTTTCTTTTCTGACGCCGGCTGATCCAACCCGTTGATGGAAGGCTCGTTATGCTTTGGAAAGAGTATTGCATTGGAAGGGCAAACCCGCGCACAGGCCGGGCAGTTTGTCTTGCATGCCGACGGATTGGCCACCTGAACCTGCCCGTTTTTATCCGGATGATATACGCCGAAAAGGCAGAAGTTCAGGCACTGCATACAGTTAACACAATGATCGCGGTCAATGACCGGATACCATGGAATCCATTCTTTTTTCTGCTCAAGGCTCTCGGGCATGGAAAAATCCGGATCAACAGGAAGATCGTCAGCCGCCGCTTTGAATCTTTCATATTCCTCACCCAGCGGCTCACGCAGATTAACGCAGACAATTTCCCTGTCCTCCATCTCAATGCCGGCATAGTTAAGAAGGCTCTTTACCGCCCGCGCCGAGCAGGCGAAAACATAAATCCGCCGCGCGTGCGCAGGCAATTGGAGCCGACGCGGCTTCTCGGCTGCGGCCTCACACAAATCGGCAAAAAAAGACGTCGCAATGTGCCTGGAGCGAAGAAACGCCAGGGCCGTCTCTTTGGATGCCGGATCATGCAAAGAGTAGTATGCGCAATTGCAAAACAGAACTGCGGAATTGTCAGACATATTCTGCTCGATTATTTTGAACTCACATCAAATGCCATTAAAACACTGCCATGCCGGATGTACAGCCGCTTATTACAGACAACCGGATGTGCCCAGTGCTGATCCTCTCCGAGCGAAACCTGGAACGAACTGACGATATCCAGGCCATCCTTTTTCGGACGGGCCAGGGCCACATGGCCGTTCTTTTCTTCATAAAGATACAGCATGTCATCCGCCGCAAGAATCGACCCCTTGTTTTCCCAGTGCGTACTGGAGAGAACCTTGCCGGTCTCCCAGTCCAGGCAGACCCAGTCCCCGTTATTGTTGCCCTTCCAGTTGGCCCCATAAATTTTACCGTCCAGCAGCACCGTTCCACCGTGATGCGTATCCAGTTCCGTATCCACCCATTTTCGTTTAATGCTCGATCCGTCCGGAGATATCTCGTACATCGCGCTGCCGCTATCATAGCCACTGGTCGTAAAAACACAACCGTTGTGATAAATCGGCGTATTGGGATTGACATCCTTGGGTTTTTTCTGGTAGTCTTCGAATTTATCGCGGTAAACCAGTTTCCCCGTATTCGCATCCAGGAACCAGACCGAGTCGGCCATCATGGTCACCAGCATTTTCTTCCCGCCGTGCTCGAAAACCAGCGGCGGACAATACGCATCATCCTCCCCGGTCGCACTGCTTTCCCACAAGACCGATCCCGTATTATTATCCAGTGCAACAACCACCGCCTTATCCCCCCCGGGAGAGAAGACAACCTTGTCGTCAAAAACCAGCGGAGACACCGCGTACCCCCAGTTTCTGTGCTCACCATCATACTTGCTCTTTACATCCTGCGACCAGAGAATTTTCCCATTCGAAGCATCACAGCAGACCACTTCACCGAGCCCGGTAATGATATATACTTTTCCATCCCGCACAGCAGGCGTACTTCGCGAACCGGGGAAGGAACGAACCCACTCGGTGCCGTATACCGTTTCCCATTTGAGTTTCCCATCCAGATCGATGGCATACAAATATCCCTTATCCTCAATGGTACCGGGGACATAAATCACGCCGTCACAGATCGAAGGCGAAGCGTAACCCTTGCCAATCCCTTCATAAGACCAGATCATTTCCGGACCGCCGGCAGGCCATTCTTTAAGCAAGCCTGTTTCCTTAGAAACCCCGTCGCGACCAGGCCCGCGCCACTGACACCAGTTATAATTTGAGGAGTTCTTTACATTACCAGCAGCCTGCTCTGAATCACCGTTGCTGACATCCACACAGACGGCATCGCCATCTGCATTACGGGCGAAAATTTTCCCATTCGCCAGAACCGGCATGGACCAGCATCTTGCACCGCTTAGAATCTTCGCCTTGCTGATCGGCTCAAAACCGCCGGGGCTGGCAGGCGCCGTGACGAGTTGACCCGATTCCGCCAGGACGATCAAGATATCATCGGCCATAATCAGCGTCCCCTTACCCAGGCCGCCCTGCTGCCATTTTACCTGGCCGGTGTTAAATTCAAGACATTTGAGCGTGCTCTCGTCAAAACCGTACAAGTACCCTTCATGCAGTACACAACTGCTGAAATGATTGCGCATTTCCCGGCTTTCCCAGAGCTGCTTGACATCGCTG
The DNA here is from genome assembly GCA_964454745.1 of uncultured Pirellulales bacterium. Lineage (GTDB taxonomy): Bacteria > Planctomycetota > Phycisphaerae > Sedimentisphaerales > Anaerohalosphaeraceae > CAYVUI01. The sequence goes on from CAYVUI010000079.1 coordinate 15,659, forward strand.
CCATTAACTTCCAGCAAACTGCAGCCGTGATTGTAACCCGATGAAATAAAAATCCGGTTGCCCAGGACAATCGGGTCCGCAGCATTTACATTGTGCTTGGTCTTCCAGGGAAACGTCCACTGCACACTTCCGGTTTTGGGATCAACCGCGTCCAGGCTGTCCTTGCAAAAGAGCAGTAAATTCACTTTTCCATCCTGCTCAAAGGGCACCGGCGTCGAATAACCGGAAACCGAAGCCGGGCTTTTCCAGATCAGCGCCCCAGTATCCTTGTTCAGGGCCGCACCCCGCGAGCCGACATTATAAACGACCATCTCATCCATGATGTAAGGAGACCCCGCGAACCCCCATGTCGGCGGCTCATATCCGTATTCCTCCTGGAAGTTTTTCTCCCAGAGAACAGTCCCCTTTTCCGCTTCAAGGCAAAACGCATCCCCGGTTCGACTCAGTACATATGCCTTGCCGCTGTCAATCGTGACCGAGGCACTGGTCCCGCCTTCGTAATATTTCGGATCCTTGGGCTCGGGATAATTGTGCCTCCACAAAACCTCACCGGTTTCGGCATCAAAACAGAAAACTACATCATTATTGTTCAGATTACCCGTGGTATAAGCCCTGCCGTGACTGACGGTAATGACCGAAAAGCCGATACCGATATTCGCACGCCACAGAAACTCGGGTTTCGGATCCGCAAAATTGGGATTCCAGTTTTCGCCATCTATAATCCCGTTACCGTTGGGCCCGCGGAAAGCCGGCCAGTCCGCACCAAAGCCAACCGCACTGCAAAATACAAGTACTAAAATTAAAGATAAAAAAGACCTGCAAAAAAAAACTGCATTTTTCATATTTATTTAGCTCCTATTGTATGCTCACCTTATTAAAACCAGCATTTCAGTAATCATTCTACCAAACAAGAACCCCGGCACCAAAGATAATTCAGGAGAATAGACAATTACATTTTTGTTACTTATAAGCCAGTGCCCCCGTCGGACAGTTCTTCACACATTCACCGGCCGATTTTCCAAGTGCCTTCTGTAAATCCCTCCCAAAAGGCGCCGCCACTTTTACATCAAAACCCCTGCCTTTAAATGTCAGTCCAAATTCTTCTCCATACTTCGACGCTGTCTGAATGCAAAGACCGCAGCGGATACACTTGCCCGGTTCATACACAATCTCGGGATGGTCGTATGCAATTTCATACCCCGGCCTTTCGCCTTTGAACTTTGAAGTCGAAACATCATATATCTCACTGTATTGACGAAGCTTACATTCATTCGGCTTGCGGCAGTCACAGTGCAGGCACCTTTGGGCCTCTTCGCTTGCCTGCTCCGGTGTAAAACCTGCTGTCCCTGCTTCAAATCGCCCATCAGAATTTACTGCCTGCATCATCTTCTCAAGATCACCGGATCCGAGCATCCCCATTCGGCTGTTGAACCTTTTCACAGGGCCGGTTACTTCCTCACCCGCCAGATACTGGCAAATCGCCTCTGCAGCCTCCTTGCCATCGGCGGTGGACCGCACAGCAAGTTTGCGCTTTCGCACAAGATCACCCCCCGCGAAAATCCCATCAATCGATGTCCGGTATGTCCTTATGTCAACAGCAAGCTTCCCATCTTTACTTTCAAGCCCTTCGATCAAGGCTCCATCACCACCCTGCCAGCCTGACGCAAGAAAAACCGCATCAAACCGATCCTGCAACTCCTTAACCGTAACCTCCTTGCCAATCTCAGTACCCGGCTTAAAAGTAATGCCAGCACTCAAAATCGCCTCGATTTCCCGGTCGAGTATTTCCTGCGGCAGCTTTTCCGGCTCGACTCCATAACGCAGCATCCCGCCGGCATGGCTGTTTTTGTCATAAATCGTGCAATCGATCCCTTTCCTGGCAAGATAGTACCCAGCCGACAGCCCCGCCGGGCCGGCCCCGACAATCGCGACCGATTTACCCCGCTTTGGTGCACAATCCGGTGTAAAGGGCGCATCAGACTGAAGATACACATCTCCCACGTATCGTTTGAGCAGGCAGATCGACACCGCCTGGTCCGCATTCTTGCGCCGGCAGACCTTTTCGCACGGCGCCGGACAGATACGCCCGAGCACCGCAGGCAAAGGAATATCCTCCCTGACCACTCGGACCGCCCCGGCAAGGTCACCCCGCTCGATCAGCCGAATCATAAGCGGAATATCCATCTTCGCCGGGCAAGCCACCTGGCACGGTCCCATGCAGTCGCCCAGGTGATCGCTGAGCAAAAGCTCCAGCGCCGTTCGCCTTGCCTCGCGGACCCTCGGAGTTGAAGTCAGCACGACCATTCCTTCAGATGCCGGATACCCACAAGCGGGCACCAGGTCCTGCCTGCGCTCAATCTCCACCACGCAGACCATACAGCTCGTCGAAGGCTCAAATCCTTCCAGAAAGCACATCGTCGGGATCTCAATCCCTGCTTTCCGCGCCGCCTCAAGAAGCGTTTGTCCCTTCTCGACCTCCACGGGTATCGAATCAATTGTCAGTCGTATCGTACTCATTCTACCTCTACCGCATCTTCCGGGCATATATTTCGGCACGCCCCGCAACGGACACATTTCTCCTGATCGATCACATGTTTCTCATAAGGTACCGCATCAATTGCATCCACCGGGCAATGCCCCGCGCAAAGCGTACACCCGATACACGAATCGTTAATCTCATAACGGATCAGGGCGGCACATTTTTTCGCCGGGCAGCGGCCCTCGATATGCGCTTCATATTCACCGCGAAAATGTTCAATCGTCGAAACCACGGGATTGGGCGCCGTCTTGCCCAGACCGCACAGGCTGGCGCTTTTAATATACTCGGCAAGATCAAGAAGCTGCTCTACATCTCCCTTTTGCCCCTGCCCGTTGCAGAGCCTTTCAAGGATTTCCAGCATCCTGCGCGTACCCACACGGCACGGCGTACACTTCCCGCACGACTGGTCCTGGGTAAACTCAAGAAAATACCTCGCGATATCCACCATGCAATCCGTTTCATCGAGCACAACCAGCCCGCCCGAACCCATAATCGCCCCGGTCCGGCTGAGCGATTCATAATCAATCGCAATGTCAGCCATCTGGGCCGGGATGCACCCGCCGCTGGGCCCGCCGACCTGGACCGCTTTAAATTCCAGATCATTGCCGATCCCTCCGCCGATTCGCTCGACAATCCGGCGAATACTGATCCCCATCGGCACTTCGATCAATCCACCGTTTTTTACCTTGCCCGCCAGCGCAAAGACCTTTGTCCCTTTGCTCTGCCCGCTGCCGAGAGCCGCGTAGTTTTCCGCACCCTCACGAAGGATCCACGGAACCGAGGCATAGGTTTCCACGTTATTGATCAACGTCGGTTTGTTCCACAGCCCTTTTTCACTCGGATACGGCGGCCGCAGGTGCGGCATGCCCCGCAGGCCTTCAATACTTGCCAGCAGTGCCGTCTCCTCACCGCAGACAAACGCTCCTGCACCGGGTACAATCGTGAGATCAAAAGTAAAGCCGCTGCCCAGGATATTCTCCCCGATCAGGTTTCTTTGCTTGCAGATTTCAATCGCCTGCCCAATCCGTGAAGAAGCGAGAGGATATTCCGCCCGAATATAAAAGTAACCCTGCCTCGCACCAATGGTATACGCTGCGATAAGAATCCCCTCGAGCACACGGAACGGATACGATTCCATCAGCATTCGATCCATAAACGCCCCCGGATCGCCTTCGTCACCATTGCACACAAGATGTCTGTCCTGTCCCTGGGCATTACGCACGGAGGTCCACTTCAGATGCGTGAGAAAACCGGCCCCTCCCCTGCCGCGAAGACCGCTGTGTTCAATCTGCTTGATAATATGCTCGGCACTGTAACTCTCGATACATTTTCTAAAGGCCGTAAACCCGCCGCCTTTTTCATACTCATCCAGGCTGGTAGGATTGGAAACCCCGCAGTTTTCCGTGGCGATATGCTTCTGCTCAGAAAGAAAATCATCGATCACAGGATCCCGATAGTCCACCGGATAACGCGTAATCTCCTCCATGAGATTATCTTCAAAGAGCCTGTCCAAAAATAAGGACGTTTTGTTTACAACTTTTCGCAGTAAACCCGGTGTTTTAAAATGCCTGCGTAATATCGGCTCAACATCCCCCGGCTCCACCCTTGTATAAAGTGACGTTTCGCCCCCAGGCGTAACAATCTCGAGCAGCGGGTCCTGAGAGCAAAGGCCTACGCAGCCGACCTGCTTGATTTCGACCTCAATTCCCGTCCTTGCCAAAGCTTCACGTAGGGCAGTTTCTACTCTCTCACCCCCTCGTGCGATACAACAAGATGCCATACCAATACGAACCTGACCCTGAACCTGGCCGAAATGCTTCTTATCACCTTGTTTTTTTTGCTTCCCTGTCTTTTTGCAATACTGCCGGAAATTGTCGATCACATCTCCAACCGTATCGGGAGTAACATATCCATAGACTACCTCGTCGATCTGTACGGCTGGAGCCAGGGCACAGCAGCCCAGGCAGGCCACTTTTCGAACCGTAAATTCTTTCTTCGCATCTGTGTCATCATCGGGTGCAATATCCAGATACCTTTTGAAAGCGTCATACACACCGCCTGCACCCTTGACATGGCACGCAGTCCCTACGCAGACATTAATATCGTACTTGCCCGCAGGCGTAAATCGGAAGATATCATAAAAGCTCGACACCCCCACAATCCGGGCGGGAGTGATCTGGGTCTGCTGACAGATATATTCCAGCACAGGTTCCGGGAGATACCCGAACCGGCCCTGAACTCCGTACAATACCCCGAGGATACTTCTTTGCGAAGTTCCCTTTTCCCGGATCAGGGCATCAACAAATTGTCTTTCGCTGTCCTGGATCATCACATTCTTACTCTGTATAGCCTATACAGTACAAATGCCCCTTGGTTCGAATAATCATTTTTCCATCCACAAAGGCCGGGCATGCGTAGCCCCCTTCGGCCAGTTGGGATTCACTAATCTGCCTGAATTCTTTGCCGCTTTGAATCACGAATGATTTGCCTTCCGCACCAATCAGGTAAATCTTTTCACCCACCAGGCTCGGCGATGCCTGGAAACTCGTCCCGAAATCATGCTCCCACAACGTCTCTCCGCTCTGAATATCTATGCAGGTCAGCGTGCCGTAGGTCTGCATGAGATACACCCGTTTGCCGTCACTTAGCGGCGAGCAGATATCCGGCAGACCGTCATAGGTAGTCCACGCGACATGTGTCTCGGTCAAATTCCCCCGGCCCGTGGGGTCGATGGCAAGCATCTGGTCATACGGCGACATGCACAAGGCATATCCGCCGGCATAGATCGGCGAGGCCGCCGCATCCGCTCCGATACCTTTTACACGCCACAGTTCCGTCAGATCCGCCGGGTTGTACGAAATCGCAAAAGGCTCGGCGACAGTAATCAACTGCTCACTCACTGCATCCGCGCCGGCAGGAATCTTCACAATGACAGGGCTGGCCCACGAGGCCCCGACCGGTCGCTGTACTTGCTGAACAATGCTGCCGGTCAGTCCATCCAGGACTATCAGCTTCGATTTCTCCTCCGATACCATCCCCTGGTCAAACTGAACGATCACCTTCTTACCATAAGCGGCCAGCGAGTTGGCATACCCGTAAATGCTATCCGGAACCCCGAAAAAGCGGTGCCAGATTCGGTTGCCCTGCATATCAAAAGCCGCCATATCCCCGCTTGCAAATATCGCGAAAACTTGCAGGCCATTGGTCACCATAGTCGGGGCCGCATAGCCGGTATCCTCCATTACCTCAACCCCGTCACCGGCTGAGTTCGGCACCGGGCCCGTCCAGAGCAGGCTGCCGCTTTCAAGATCATAGCAAAAGACCTTCAGCTCATCGGCTGTCGCGCCCGAAAGGAATATCCTGTCCCGCCACACGATCGGAGAATTAAAACCCGGCATCAAAACTTCGCTTTTCCATACGACATTCTTTCCCTGCTGCTCATCCCAAAAATCCGGGATGTTTGTATACGCACTGATCCCCGCGCTCTCAGGGCCTCGAAACCGTACCCAGTTTTCCGCCAGCTCCTCCGGCTCGGGGTATGCACTTTGGACTGTATCCTCGCCGCTCCCATCCCCGTCCGGATAAAAGTACGTCATTCCCGCAAGCAGCAGGACCACCCCCAGCAGCATCGCCCTCGACAGGTATGTCTGCCGGACCTGCTCTTTGGCATCCGGAGGGGCATGTGCCGGCAAAACCACCTGCTTATCCAGTGATAAGTACCACTGGAAACTGATCACAAAAAGCAGGATTCCCACAAAAAG
>CAYVUI010000080.1:0-21149 GCA_964454745.1 uncultured Pirellulales bacterium
TTTGGCTTTGAGTGCGTCGCTCAATACTATCAAAATACCTGTGAACGGTTACCGATTCTTTTTGCAAGTTTTGAGTATCTGAAATCATGGGTTAACTCCCGAATTTTTTCGCTTCCTTGTTTTTGCGAGTGTTTCATCTCAACATTGCTACCTATTTTATGGAACTTGCCGGTATGGGTAAATCAGGATATCCCTGATATTGGAGGAGGGTATTCCTGACCGTTGGCTGCGGATTGTGTTGAAAAAATATGTCGGTTTATGACAAGGAAATATCCGGATAGATTACTGGTTTTGCATCTGAATAAGATGGTCCAGGCAAAACTGCGACCAGGTTTCCATGGTATCCTTCACCTCGGTCAGATCGGCCGGGGTCATGAAGGACATCTGGGTGATCATCTGTTCGCGTTTTTCGACGTTGGGCTCATCGAGCGTCCAGAGATGGACGACGCCGAGGTGGACCGAGCCGACCTCGTTGGATTCGTCGTTGAGCAGGGCGATGACGCAGTCGGCATGGGGGGAATCGACGTGGATTTCCTCTTCGACCTCGCGCAGGACGGCGGCGTCGTAGGTTTCGCGGAAGTCGGTATGGAAGAGGGGGGCATTGTCGACGGGGTTGATGTGTCCGCCGATGCCGATGGACCGCTGGCCGACCAGGCGGGTCTCGCCGGCGCGTTTGCCGCGGACGTAGGAGAGGTATTGGCCGTCGTGGGCGATGACGACGTAGGGGATGAGCTGCTTGAAGGAGGGGTCGTTTTCGGCCTCGCTGCGCAGCATAAACCGCGGCACCGACGGCTGGAAAATGGCGTCGAGGTACGTCTGGGTGTCGGTCATAATACCGTTAAAGAGGCCGATTTTTTCGATGACCTCGCGTTCGACGACGAGGACCTGTTCTTCACTGCTCATGTTGTATCCTGTTTTTTTGCGTTACAGCTGCGTAAATAGGTGACTGTCCCTATTTATGGTGCGAATATAGCGGGTTTGGGCGGGGGTGTAAAGGAAGGATTGGGCGGTTTTTTAAATTGGGTCCGCCGGGATATTGAAAAAAACCATTCTTATGCCGCGTATCTGAGAACTTCGACTTCCACACCATGATTAAACGCGTTCTGGGCGAGGTTTTGCACTTTCTCGGTGACCTCATCGCTTAGGTAATACTCGCCGCAGTTATCGCAGATATTCGCAGGTACGTCTTTAATGACCACGGTTGTCGGTCCCCGCTGGAGGGTGACGGTGGTTTGCCCCGGCTCGGTCTGGCCCTGTTTGCAGATGACACAATTCATTTTTTTCTCCTTTTTTCAAAGCCATCCTCCCATCGCACTGGATCGGGGATATAAGCTGTGATAATAATCAGCGTGACCGCTGAAAATGATCTTTTGTTGCATCTTCATTCTTCCTGCTTTCTGGTGCCATTAACTATGGGTAAATTATATCCGGTTTAGGCGGGGGTGTAAAGGAAGGATTGGGCGGTTTTTTTCGCTTGCAGTATTTTGCCAAATGGGGAAAGTTGGGATTTTTTGTAAGTAGCTTTGGGCGCGCGGGTTGCGCAGGTTTGCAGGAAAAAGGCGGCGGGCCTGGGCGATGAAACGTGCCGATTGGCGGTAAGGGTAGAGGGGGCTGGACAATTGGATCGGCCCGGCAGGCAGGGTTTTGGGTGGCATCGCGGAACGGGATTGGTTACACTCTGCGAGGCATTATGTTTTGGTAACTTTAATTACAGGAGCTGGTTGTGAAGATTGCGATTGCGAGCGATCATGCCGGATTCGCATACAAGGAGCGGATTCGTGAGCATTTGGCCAACGCGGGCCATGAGGTCAAGGATTTCGGTACATTCAGCGACGAGCGGTGCGATTACCCGGATTTTGTCGGCCCGGCGGCCAAGGCCGTGGCCGCGGGTGAATACGAGCGCGGGATCGTGCTGGGCGGTTCGGGCAACGGCGAGGCCATGGCGGCCAACCGCGTGCGCAAGGTTCGCTGCGGCCTGGCGTGGGATTTGCGATCGGCTCGGCTTAGCCGCGAGCACAACAACGCCAATGTGCTTGGCCTGGGCCAGCGGATGATGGCCATCGAAGAGGCACTGGAGATCGTGGACCTGTGGCTGGCAACGGACTACGAAGGCGGCCGGCACCAGGGACGAATCGACAAGCTGGATTTGATCTGAGGGACGCAATGCAAAAGCTGCGGGACAAACACGCGTATATCTGCGATATGGACGGGGTGATCTATCACGGCCGGCGGGTGCTCGACGGCGCCAAGCGGTTCGTCGACTGGCTGCGGGCCAACGACAAGGAGTACCTGTTTTTGACGAACTCGCCTGCGCGGAGCCCGAAGGAATTGTCGCTAAAGCTCTCGCGGATGGGCATCGAAGTTGAGCCGGAGCATTTCATGACCTCGGCGATTGCGACGGCGCAGTTTCTGGCGACGCAAAAGCCCGGGGCGAGTGTGTACGTCATCGGCGAATCCGGTTTGATCCAGGCACTGACCGCGGCGGGGCTTAGCCTCGATGATGTCTCGCCCGATTACGTGGTCGTCGGTGAGCCGCGAAGCTATAACTTCGAAAAGCTTGAGACCGCGGTCAACCTCGTGATGGCCGGGGCGAAGCTGATCGGAACCAACCCGGACGTATGCGGGCCGACCGAGCAGGGCATTGCGCCGGCGTGCCGGTCCCTGATCGCACCCATCGAGATGTGCACGGGCAAGGCCGCGTATTTCATCGGCAAGCCGAATCCGCTGATTATGCGTCATTCGCTCAAACGCATCCGATGCAGGCGGGAAGAAACCGTCATCATCGGCGACCGGCTGGACACGGATATCATCGCGGGCATCGAGTCGGAGATCGAGACGGTGCTGGTCCTTAGCGGTATCGCCAAGCGGGAGGATATTCAGAAGTTCCCGTACCAGCCGCGGTATGTACTCGAGAATGTAGGAGAGATCGCGGGGGAGTAACGCAGGAGTTTGGGATTTTATCAGGGGGATTTGAGGATGGACACTACGGATGTATGTACGCAACTGCGCCGACCGTCTACACGCAGCGAGCTAAGTGATTGCGTCAAAGAGTTGTGCGGGCTTACGGTGCCGGACGTTCGAATCTGCAGCGGGCATTCAAGCGTGATGGATTACCTGTGGCACGGTTTCAGTGCGGATTTCACCAAGGGCGTAACCAACGGCGACGCGGTCGTCTGGGCGTGTAGGGGCGGCTCCAAGACGATGATGGGCGCGGTGCTGAGCTTTCTCGACTGCGTGTTCAAGCCCGGCTGCGATGTGCGCATCCTCGGCGGCTCGCTCGAACAATCCCAGCGGATGTACACGTACCTGACCGGGTTCCTCGACGGTGAAAACGAGCAGCTTCTCAACGGCCCGGCGCGGAGTCAGCGGTGCAGGTTCATCAACGGCTCTCGTGTCGAGGTCTTGTCGCAGTCGCAGCGCAGCGTCCGCGGCAGCCACGTACACAAGCTGCGTTGTGATGAACTCGAACTGTTCGACCGCGACGTATTCGAGGCGGCCAAGTACATCACCAAAAGCGGCGACGGCCACAAGGCGGGGATGGAAATGCTCAGCACGATGCACCGGCCGTGGGGGCTGATGAACGACACGGTGATCTGGGCGAATGAGAACCATGTGCCTGTATTTTCGTGGTGCATGTGGGAGGTCATCGAACAATGCCGAGACCGCGAGTGCAGCCGGTGTCCTCTTTGGGAGTACTGCCGGGGCCGGGCCCGGCAGGGCGGCGGTTTTCTCTCCGTGGACGACTGCATCACGCAACTGCGGCGAAGCAGCCGCTCGGGTTTTGAATCGGAGATGCTGTGCCTGCGCCCGAGCCTGGACCGGGCGGTGTTCGGCGACTTTAGCGAAGAGGTCCACGTCGGCGAGCTGCATCTGGACCCAACGCTGCCGCTGTACCTCGCGGTGGATTTCGGGTTCGTCAATCCGTTCGTGTGCCTGTTCATCCAGCCGGACAATGACGGGGGCTTTCGGGTGGTCAAGGAGTATTCGCACGTCAAGCGCCTGGTGCATGAGCATGTAGACAACATCATGGCCCGGGCCCAGCGGCGAAAGCAGGACATCGCCTCGGTCTTCTGCGACCCGGCAGGCGCCGCGAGAAACGACGTAACCGGAACCAGCCCGATCCGGGTGATGCGGGAGATGGGCCTGCGTGTCCGCTACCGCCGCAGCATGATCGGCGAGGGCATCGAGCTGATCCGCCGGGCCCTGCGCGCGGGCGACGGCAAAAAACGCCTCGTCATCGACCGACGCTGCAAGGGGCTGATCCGGGCAATGGCCAGCTACCACTTCCCCGAACAGGTCGGCGACCGGGAAATCCCGCTCAAAGACGGCGTCAACGACCATTACATAGACGCCCTCCGCTACTTTTTCGTAAATTACGCCGCGGCGAGCTGGGAACTGGAACAATCGATCTATTAAGTCCGGTTTCAGGGCTTGTTTCAGGGGGCCTGGGGGCAGTTTTTGCAAAAAACAGGATAAATTTTATAAAGATTGGTATAAAACTATAGATTAACACTTCCATTTTGGTAGATTGGGTAATATAATTGCTCCCCATCGGAGCGAGGGTGCGTATTTAAACGTAATGTGTGTGCCTTTTTAAGTGATTTGCGAGGCCGATACGATGAGACGGACATTATCGAAATCAGGGGATTCTTTCGCTTTGGACAGCGATTCGTTCCAGATGGTCCTGTTTAACCTGTTTGACATTGTCTTCCGGATTCATCGTTCAGGGGAGATACGGTACTGCAGTTGCGAGGATGAGACCCAGTGCCTGGTACAATCCGGGGATTGCGTGGGACGCAATTTTGAAAATGTTCTGGGCAAATGTTTCGCAAAGGAAATTGCGGATCGCATCACATCTGTATTTGAAAAAGGTGAGCTTGTGATCTTCGAGACCGGCGGCCTTGGAAATTGCGAGGGTGAATTTTACGAGGTTCGCATGATCCCCGGCACCGAGGATGAGGCAATCGTACTGTTCCGTGAGATCACCGGCGAACGGGCGCGCCAGGCCCGGCTCGAATCGCAGGAGCGGCTGATTAACATGATTGATAACATGCCGGTGATGATGGTCGCGTTTGATGAATCGGGTAAGATCGCGATCTGGAACCGGGAATGTGAACGGGTAACCGGATATACAAAGGAGGAAATGCTCGGCAGCGAAGAGGCCCTGGCCAGGCTGTACCCGGATGCGATATCGCGTCGGGAGATCAAGAAATACCTGGTCGAGCTGGACAGCCCGTTTCGGGACATGGAGCTGACGCTGGTCTGCAAAGAGGGCGACAACCGAACGGTGAACTGGTCGAACATCAGCCGGGATTTTCCGGTGCCGGGCTGGAAGAGCTGGGCCGTGGGCCTGGATATCACTGAGCGCCTCAAAGATCGGCACAAGCTGGAACGGCTGTTTCAGTCTTTGCGGGAAAAGAACGAGGAACTCGAGAGCCTGGCGCATATTACCAGCCATGATCTTCGCAGCCCGTTTGTAAACGTTAAGGGATTCAGCGGTGAGCTTTCGCGGATGTGTAAACAGCTCAAGGAGCTGCTGGCGGACGTGAAGCTGGACGAGGCAAAGCGCAAGAAACTGGACCTGCTGCTCGATGAGGATATGCCCGAGGCGCTGTATTTTATCGACACGGGCATTACGCGGATGGACAACCTGCTCGAGGGCCTGGCCAAGCTGTCGCGGATCGGCCGGGTGGAGATGAACATCGAGGAGATTGATGTGCACCAGGTGGTCGATGAGGCGCTTTCGACGATGCGATACCTGATCGACCAGAAGGGCATCGAGGTGGAGATCGGGCAGCTGTGCCCCGCGCGCGGCGATGCGGGACAGGTGCTCCAGGTGCTGAGCAACCTGATTAAGAACGCGGTGCATTATATGGATTCAAGCCGGCGGGGGCGGATTCGCATTTCCGGGGCGGTCCAAGGCGATGAGAGTGTATTCTGCATCGAGGACAACGGCGTCGGCATCCGCGTGGAGAGCCAGAAGGAGATTTTCGAGCTGTTCAAGCGGCTGTCGCCCGATGGCCAGATCGAGGGCGAGGGAGTCGGCCTGGCGATTGTCAAGCGGATCATCAGCAAGCACAACGGCCGGGTGTGGGTGGAATCCGAACCGGGCTGCGGAAGCAAATTTTTCTTCACACTGCCCCTTGGCAACGGTGAGTAGAGGAGGTATAATCCCTGCAGGAAAGAACCGGGAGAAAAGTTTTCCTTGCAGGGCTCGTTTGATTTTGCGATAATACGGTCAGCAGACCTGCCCGGCCTATGTCGAAAGATATGCCCAAAAGGGGCGGGTTTTTTTATGGATAAATCAGGGATAGTTACCCAGAGAAAAAGAGGAATACATGAGAGATTACGCAAAGATATTGGCCGTGTTCATGTTGGTAGTTTTGTTTTCAGGCTGTAAGGGTGAAAATGAGGGACATAAGTCTAAATGGAAGATTCGTCTGCCTGAGACATACAAACATGTTGAAGATAAAAAGGCGGATAAAGTCGTTCAGTGGCTACAGAGGAGACCGCATAAAAGAAATAATCTAATAATACCATCGGAAAAAAGCCCTTATACATTTGAACAATGGGTTGAAAAGTTGCAGAAAATGGAAAACGCTGAGCTGATCATGCTCGACCTGCTCGAAAATTATTCGGGAGTCGTTCATTATGATGTGACTTTATTTTGCCTTCAATATGTATGTACATACAGGAGTGTTTCTCCCCTGATCGAGATCGTAAAGGATGATGAATATGACCTGGATCAGCGATTGCTGGCTGCTGGAATGCTTGGATATATTGGAGACCCTGTCGCGGTGGAACCGATTATGGAGGCGGCCGGGTCTATCGAAATTAAAGATACGGGGGATGAATTTCAAGACAATTCATTACGTTCAGCAAAATTAAAATTTATTTATCACATGTGTTCCACTAATGATCCGCGAACCATAGCCTATCTCGATGAGGAACTTAAAAAGACATACTGGAATGATGAAGATCTAGAAGGGTTACAAAAAGAACGAAAGAGGGTGATTGAACAGAGAGAGCAGTTTGTACTGGACTGGCTTGAGCGCGTGCCCTGGCATTATTATAAAGACAACTCAAGAGAACTGCCGCCTTTTAAATCCAAGAAAAAGTGGCTGGCTGCAGGGAAAAAAACACCCGGCCTTGAAAAAGTACTCGTACAACTCCTGGAAAATGGAACGATATCATGGGTAGGTTCAGGGGCTCCCTGGGCATTAAGCGGAATAGGAACCCGGGAATGTGTTCCTTATCTTGAAAGCATGGTTTATGATACCAATCTTGAGAGATGGCCAAGAATGCTTGCTAAACGTGCTTTGGAAGATAACCAAAGCGAGGAAGCGGCCAAAGTTCTTGAAGAAATGGGCGATTTAAGAGAGAAACTGGATAATCCATTTGGAATTGAATTTGATATGAGAGGTAAACAATATAAACAGCAAGATGAAGAAAAAGCAGGGAACCGGAAGCAGGAGGATTTGGAATGAACAATGACGCTTTAAAACGAGGGCAAGAAGATGTTTTGCTGTCCGAGTTGTGAAATGACATTACACAAGACCCGCGGGAAGGTGGGTATGTTCTGGCATTGTCCATCGTGCCGGGGCCGGGCGGTAGGTATGGAACTGCTGCGGAAGTTAATGCCACCCGCTGTTGTCAATGCGCTCTGGCAGCGGGCCCGCAGAGGTGGATTTACACGTAAGCGGCCATGTCCGGCGTGCAGGCGAAAGATGTACGAAGTGCCGATCCTAAACGACGGCAAGACCGAGTATCTCGATGTCTGTACGGGCTGTCATTTTATCTGGTTTGATACAGGTGAATATGAGCGCATGCCGAAAACGCCGATCCCGACATCCGAACTGGAGCAGCTTTCGCCCGAAGGAAAAGATGCCGTGGCCCTGGCCCGGCTGGAAGTGCTGAAAGAGGAAGCAAAAGATAGGAAACTGGGCCTAAGCGGTCCCGAGCATTGGTGGGAGCTGATACCGGGCCTGTTCGGAATGCCCATCGAGTATGACAATAAGCAGTTAAAGCATCGACCGGTAGCCACGTGGACACTTGGGGCAGTGATCGTGGTGATCAGTGTGCTTGGCTTTGTAAACCTCGAAGCCGCGGTAACCAACTGGGGGCTGATTCCTGCGCGTTTCTATCGTTATTTCGGACTAACGTTTCTAAGCTCTTTTTTCCTGCACGGCGGGATTATGCACCTGGTGGGCAACTTGTATTTTCTGCTGGTATTTGGGGATAACATTGAGGATGTACTGGGAAAACGACGGTTCCTGGGGCTTGTATTTTCAGCGGCATTGGCTGGAGCAATGGTGCATGTGTTCGGAGACCCTTCATCCACGATTCCCTGCATAGGTGCCAGCGGTGGGATCTCGGCCATCGTCGCTTATTATGCCCTGCGGTTTCCGCATGCACATGTAGGCATGTTATTTTCTTACTTCTTCTGGCTGAGGCTGCCGGTATTTTTTCTTTTCGGGATTTGGGTATTGCTGCAGTGTTTGGGAGCAATTAAACAGGCGCATGGACTGACCAATGTTTCTGCCTTTGCACATCTGGGCGGAGCCGCTGTCGGGGTACTGTACTGGCTGTATATGAAACAATCTTCCGGAGCATTCAGCCAAGTAGGCAAAATGCCCATGAAAATAGAGTAATTTGGGACAGTGAGCCTGCCCTTATTTCCGCGCATGAAAAAAGCCGAATCCTCCCTCTGAAAACCCGGACAAACTGCGAAGGATCACAGCTTGATATCCTTCCTTCAGGTCGAAGTTTGGGTTGAGAAGGTGGCTTGAATGAGCAGAAAGCCACGGAGGACTCGGCCGCGAATAGGAGCAAAGTTATATTGTAAAGAGCTCTTCACCGCCCGCCCTGAGACGGAAGTGAAGTCATCAGACAGACAAACTTATGGATATTCATCGGCATCCCCCTGCGAAGCCATTGGGTACTTTACACCGCTGAACAGCAAACCACTGTCAACTTGATACCTTCTTTTGCATCCCTTGTCTGTCTGCGTAACATCCTAACACTACACTAATAGTATAACCCAAATGGTAAGACAGTCAAACTGTTTAGGGGAAAATACCTACATATTTTTTCCACATTCGGGTTTTAAGCCGCATAAAGCTTGATTTTATAGGTCTTTAGAGGAAGTTTTTTTCATTTTTTTTTGCTCCCGGCAGTATTCTTTTCTCAAATTACATGTATGATTCGTCTTTTATCTAATCCACAGGATCTGCCTAGGTAGACATATTGCGGCTTTCGATTGGCAAAATGGAGAATATGAATCTGGAAATCGCTCTTATTTGTCGCCCGTTTTTTCGGATTCGGGGTCTTTGAGCGTGATCACGACCAGTGCAATGCCCAGTCCGATCAGGGATATTGCCCAGACGAACCGGGGGATCCCCGTAACGTCCATAAGTGTCACAGAGCCGAGATTCGCTATGTTTTCCAGCGGTTCGACGACGTGGGGGTAAATCCAGATATAAAACGCTGCGCCGGCAAACATACCGAGCAGTGCCATGATCGCATCGATCCGGCCGGAAGCCGCGCCAGCCAGCGCCGTACCGGGGCACAGACCCGCCAGGCCAAAACCGATACCCATAATCGCCCCGCCGAACGCGACGGTAACCCAGGTCGCCGGTTTGACGTTGTGATGCGCCAAACCCGCTGCGTCCAGGGCCCAGAACCCGGCAATGCCGGTAATCAAAAACAGCACGATCACGCGAAGGGCGTAGAGGTCTTTGAGCCGCAGGGTGCCGAGGATGCGGTCCGGGTCGGACAAGCCGGCGAGAACCAGCGATGCGCCAAAGAGGATTCCGACGATAAGGCCTTTTGCGATAATCATTTATATCCCCAAGTCCGTTTCAGAAGGTGCTTTTGGATATACGAGGTAGGCCGTGAGCATCGCAAAGGCGAACAACGGCAAAGCGAAAACAAACCCCGACAGCGAAAGCTGTGCGAACCCGCTGGCTAGCTGTCCGCTGGTGCATCCGTGGGCCAGGCGAGCCCCGAGCAGGATCAAAAAGCCCCCGGCAAACGCGGTCACCAGGCGGAAAGCCCTTGAATGGCCGTTTCGCTTGGACCAGACGGGCCGAATACTCGGCGAAAAGCGTTTGGCCGCCACCGCCGCACCGAGCCCGCCAATGAGAATACCGATATCGAGCCAGAAACCGTATCCCAGCCGGGTATATTTCTCCTGGCCGATCAGGGGGTGTTGTCGGGAATAATCCGGAGCCGCGGCCTGGATCACCCTGGCATCGGCAACGACGAACTGTGTGGAAACTCCAAGCGGTTTATAGGCCGCCACCGCGATGATCTGGACGACTCCAAGAAGAAGCCCGGCCGCCCAAAAGGGCATAGGCGCTTTCTTAACAACTAAATCGTGCATTTCTCGTTCCCGTTTCGCGCGTTTCGGGTTTTGTGACTTACCTTAGAGGACTTTTGACAGTGCTTTACTGCCCTTCCGCTCCTTCGGAGGCCCCCTATTGGGTAATACTACTGATATTATTATGCAATTTTGGATGCGAAATGAAAAGTCAAAAATTGATTAAAAGTACAAAGAGATCGACATTTACGACTGTAAATATCTCATACTGAAATGGTAGGGATAATAAAAAAACCGCCTTTATAGCACTACAAAGACGGTTTTTCATATTTTAAACGTAAGGATGCGTATCTTATTTTTTAGATACTTTTTTCTTTTTTGTTTTCTTTTTGGCCGTTTTTTTTGCGGCTTTGTTTCCGTCGGCATCCTTGAGCAGCTTGTACTCGACACTGTCGACGAGGGCCTGCCAGGAGGCGTCGATGATATTGTCATGCACGCCGACGGTGCCCCAGGTGTCGTTCTCGTCCTTGCTTTCGATGACTACGCGGATGCTGGCAGCGGTGCCGGCCTTCTCATTGACGATACGCACCTTGTAGTCGATCAGCTGCATGTCCGCGAGCTGGGGGTAGAAGCCTTCGAGCGATTTTCGCAGTGCGTTATCCAGGGCGTTGACCGGGCCGTCCCCCTCGGCGACGACATGTTCGGTCACGCCGTCTACGGTCAGCTTGATGGTCGCCTCGGTAATCAGCTTGCCCGCGGCGGTGCGTTCGACGTTTACGTGGTATTTCACGAGCTCAAAGGCGGGCCTGTAGGTGCCGATGACCTTCTTGACGAGCAGGTCGAAACTGCCCTCGGCGGCCTCGAACTGATAGCCCTTGTTTTCGAGATCCTGCACCTGCTTGAGGATCTTTTTGGCGACGGTGCGATCCTCGGCGATCTTTGTCTTTTCGAGCTTGGCCAGGACATTGGACGCGCCGGACAATTCGGAGATGAGAAATCTTCTTTCATTGCCCACCGCCGTCGGGTCGATGTGCTCGTAGGTACGTTTGTCTTTTCGCAGGGCGTTTACGTGCAGCCCGGCCTTATGGGCAAAGGCCGAGTGCCCGACATAGGGCAAATTGGACGCGGGCGTCATGTTGGCAACCTCGAATACGAAACGCGAGGTTTCAGTAAGCGACTGCAGTTTGTCAGACCCGAGTACTTCCATGTCCATTTTAAACGCGAGATTAGGGATAATCGAGCAGAGGTTTGCGTTCCCGGTTCGCTCGCCCACGCCGTTGATCGTGCCCTGTACGTGGCGTGCCCCGGCCTGGACGGCTGCCAGCGAGTTAGCCACGGCGCACTCGGTATCGTTATGGCAGTGGATACCGATGGTCACGTTGGCGAAGTTGCTGGCGACCGCTTTGGTGATCTCGTAGACCACCGAGGGAATCGCCCCGCCGTTGGTTTCGCACAGGCACAGGCAGTCGGCCCCGGCGTCCGCGGCGGCCATGAGCACCTTGACCGCGTACTCGGGGTTTTCCTTGTAGCCGTCGAAGAAGTGCTCGGCGTCGAAGATGACCTCGAGGCCCTTTTTCTTCATATACGCGACGGATTCCGAGCAGATTTTGAGGTTCTCTTCGAGCGAGCAGCGAAGAACCTTTTTCACGTGCAGGTCCCAGGTTTTGCCCACGAGCGTGGCCGCGGGCGTTTTGCACTGGAGGATCGCGTTTAGCGACGGATCATCCGAGACGCTCATATCGGCCCGGCGGGTATTACCGAACCCGGCAACCTTTGCGTGCTTGAGCTTGAGTTTCGCCGCTTCCTGGAAGAAAAGCATCTCCTTTTCATTGGAAACCGCGTATCCGCCCTCGATGTAGTCGATCCCGAGGCCGTCGAGGTGTTTGGCGATGATCAGCTTATCCTGAAGCGAAAAGCTGATGCCCTCGGCCTGGGCACCGTCGCGAAGCAGTGTATCGTATATAGCAACCCGTTCTTTTGTCATGGTTTATCTCCGGTTTTTGAAAACGGGCATTCTATAAAAGCAGGGGATGAAAGTAAAGCATAATCCGCGATGGACGGCTTTTGATTGACTTTGCCAATGCGGACGGCTAAGCTGTTTTGAGGTCCAATTGTGGACGGGCATGGTATAGATTTTATTTTAACCGGGACACAGGGAGTGCTTATGGCGGACGAACAGCAGGATTATATCTACACTGAGCAGGAGTACGGCAGCTTTGAAGGGCCGTTTGTGATTGCCCAAAGTAAACTGCATCGGTCCATCAAAAAGCGTTTTACGGCCCTTCGTCGGCTTTTTACGCGTCCCCGGGGCCGACTGCGGGAGCGGATTTTTGAGTATCCGCTTGCGCTGGCCCATCTGGCCGGGCTTAAAGAAAACAGCCGGGTGGCGGATATCGGAGGGGCATCGAGCCTGTTGTCGCTCGAAGCGGTGTACCTTGGGCATGAGGTCGAGGTGGTGGACCTTCGTACTTGTCCGTGGCGGCATCCGCGTCTGCACAGCGTACAGGCGGATTTATTCAGCAAACAGCTCGAAGGGGGCGGTTCGATGCGGTCGTATGCATTTCAGTGATCGAGCATGTCGGGATCGAAAGGTACGGCTCGGCGGGCAAAAAGGGTGACGATATGGCCTTTATGGAAGAGTTAAAGCGTCTTTTGGCCCCTGGGGGCAGGCTGATCCTCAGCGCCCCTTACGGCAGGGGGCACGAGCCGTCCCGCGACGGGTATCCGCATGGATACCGGGTTTACGACAGGCAGCGGCTGGAGCGGCTGTTTGAAGGCCTGGAGGTAAAAACCCTGCGGTTTTTCGCGATGCGAAAGGGTGTCTGGCTGGAAGTCAGCCGGGAGGAAGCAGACGGGATTGAGACGGCCCGGCCGGTCAATGGGGGCTTTATCGCTGTGCTGGAAGTCTGATTTTTTTGAACCGCTTTGCGGCAGGCAGCGAAAATAACTGTAGAGATCGTAAAAATATTTCCGGGTTGGAATTGTATGGTTTGGATAAATAACAGCGACTAAAGGGGTTATGCGTCTGTTTTCGCCTTGCCGATATGGAATAAATACCGTTCTTGAAAAAATATCTTGACAAAAGCATGCAATCTTGTTACACTTTTTGTACTTATCAATGGGGAAACCTGTAGATAAGTGACCATTTTGGCCACGGATTGGCCGAGCCGGTGGAAGGACATCCATTTCCGGAATGGGGGAGTAGGAAGCGAGACTCAGGAATATATGTTGTAATTAGTATGAGTTTATATTCGCTTTCTCCGGGAAACCGTTAGCGAATCTTAGCCTTTGTTCGGTAGAGTTCTATCGAGGCGACCGTATTTTTGGTTTTAGAGGAAAATGAAGCCGGAAAATACGTGAACAGGCTAATCGGTTTAAAGAAATGAGGTGATGTAAGGTGAGAACAACAGGAAAAGAAATGGGCGTTTCGACGCCGACTTTGGTGGGGCAGTCCGCAGCCTTTGAAGGCATTATGCAGACGATTGAAGCGGTGGCAGGATGGGATTCCTCGGTCATCATAACCGGTGAAACGGGCACAGGAAAAGAGATGGTCGCCCGGATGATCCATGCACTCAGTGAACGGCGAACCAACGTATTCGTTCCGCTCGATTGCACGACCCTGACCGGGCAGTTGTTCGAGAGCCAGCTATTCGGTCACGTCAAGGGTGCGTTTACCAGTGCCCACAGTGACTCGCTGGGTTTCTTCCGCGCTGCCGACGGCGGGACACTGTTCCTCGACGAAATCGGTGAGATCCCTCTCGAACTCCAGAGCAAGCTTTTGCGTGTACTCCAGGAAGGGACGGTCACACCGCTGGGTTCCACGAAAAGCTACAAGGTCAACGTCCGCGTGATCTGCGCGACCAACCGCGACCTCCATAATATGGTCGTCGAAAAGAAATTCCGCGACGACCTCTACTACCGTCTCAATGTCATGACCATGGAAGTTCCGCCATTGCGTGAGCGGCATGAAGACGTGGTGCTGCTGGCCAATCACTTCCTTGAAAAGCAGGCACGGCTCTATTCGAGCGAACCCAAGCGTCTCAGCGAAGACGCCCAAAAAGTGCTCATGGATTACCCCTGGCCCGGTAACGTTCGCGAGCTGGCCAATATCATGGAGCGTGCGTATATTCTCAGCCAAAGCGAAGAGGTCACCGCGGCGACGCTGCCGGCAGAAATAAAAATGGCCTACAGCCGCCAGGCGGAAACATCGCGAATAAACCGGGGGATTACCTCGCTCGACGAAGCGCAGAAGAACGCAGTCGTCGAAGCGCTCAATGCCTCCAACGGCCGCAAGATGGCCGCCGCCCGCATGCTCAAAATCGATCACCGCAAGCTCGGACGCCTGATGGATAAATACAACGTCCAGGCGTGCTTCGGCTGATCAGCGACACAGAACCGAACAGGCAAATCGCCTGAAACATCAACTGCACGGCCGGGGGGGACACGACCCGGCCCGGGACCGGCAGCGGTCATTTCCGTATTTCCACTCCTGCATTTCGCTCCAGCACCCAGTGTTTTACCCGGCGCCGGACTTTTTCCTTGACAAACGCCGCGGCTCGTGGTAGGCTCTTCGCGTCACTTCGGGGCAAGAACGGAAAATCAGCAGATGTAAATGAGCTGCACTGTGCAAACTGTTCGTACGCCCGCGGAGGCAGGGAGCCATTGAGCGAAAAGGAGACCGGAGATGGAACATAGAATACGTATCGCGCTGACACTCACCCTTTTTGCGCTCGTTTTGCCGGGCATGGCCAGCGAATTCGTCACCGATATCGAGCCGCTGGGCGGTAACGACTACATCTGCCGGTACAGCATCGTCAACAGCCAGGCCGCACCCATCGAGCAGTTCATCCTCTTTTTCGACTACCAGCTCTACCGCAATCTCATGATCGTCTCCGACCCGGCGGTCTCCGCCCTGCGCTGGCACGAAGACCTGCTCCAGCCCGAGCCCTACTGGGTCTTCGACGGCATCTACCGCGCGGTGTGCCTCGGCGACGGCATCGGGCAGTTCGAGAGCCTCTCGGGCTTTGCCGTGCAGTTTACCTACCTCGGTCCCGGCCAGCCGCCCGAGCAGCCCTTCCAGGTTATCAGCAAAACGTACCAGACAATTACTGAACAGGGCCAGACATCCTCCAGTGCCCTCTGGGTCGATGCCTCCCGGCCGCAAACCTACACCCCCGACGGCTCGCTGGAGATGCCCTTTCACGAAATCGCTGATGCGGTTGCCTGGGCCGGGGTTCATCCCGATGCGTACAAGGTCAACGTCCTGCCCGGCGAATACCTGGGCTTTGAACTGACCGCGGATATCCCCGACCTCTACCTTAAAGGCTTTTGCGATGCCGACCACCCCGCCATCATCGACGGCAGCAGAATGGGATCAGGCTACGCCGTTGTTTTTGACGACAACGACTCCCGGCTGGAAAATTTTGTCATCATTAATCCTTTCGGGGGTGGTATTTACTGCACCAACAACACCTCCTGCCAGATCATCAATAATATCATCACACTTTGTGGAATCCATACTGATAATGGACTTCCATGTGTGGCCTTGTCTGCTTCCGTCGGCAATGTACGGCTTCTCTCAAATACCATTACATCCATATGCGATTCAGGTTCTGTTGTCAGTTTGCAAGACCACTGTGCTTTTGATGGAGAAATTGCATACAACATTATTTATAATTATAGTGATTCTATTGATCCTGTTCCAGTAGGCATTTTCCTTGGCTCTCAATCATTTTCCTGCGACAACAGTATGATTCATCATAACTGTATAGATTCAATCAATAATGATTGTTATGTAGAAGAAAATGGAATTGAATACTGCGATTTTGAGCTCAATCCCACCAACTTCTCCGACGATCCCCGCTTTGTCAAACATCCTGTGGATATTCTTGTCGGAGCGCATGGGATCAGCTATTTTGATTTCGACTTCCACCTCAGGCCCGATTCCCCCTGTATCGACGCCGGCGACCCGGCCTATGCCCCCGACCACGCGGATATGGATTCCACCGAGCGTCTGACCGGCCCGATTGACATCGGCGCCGATGAAGCCTCGCCCGCTATCGAGCTGATCTACCCCGCCGGCGGAGAAACCTTTGCCGCGCCCAGCACCCGGAAAATCCGGTGGAACGCACCGGGCCTAAATGGCGACGTACAAATCCTCATCAGCCTCGACGGCGGACAATCCTGGGACTACCTAAACTTTTCGACCCCCAACGACGGCGAGCAGCCCTTTACCATCCCGGACATCGCATCCCCGACCTGCCGCATCGCCATCCAGCCGGCGCAGTACATCCCCGGCATGCCGCGGGACGAATCCGGCGATTTCACCATCGCGCGGCCCGACCCGACCGCTCCAGCCGACCCCCAGTGGCCCATGCAGGGCAAAAGCAGCTCCCGCAACGCCCTGGCCGACGCTCCCGGCCCGCACATCGGCTGCGTAAAATGGACCTTTCACACCGAGGCCAGCGTCTACAACTCCATCACCCTCGGCGAGAACACCGTCCACTTCACCTGCGACGACCACCATCTCTACACCCTCGACATGGACGGCAGCCTGTTGTGGAGCTGCGATCTCGAATCCCTGCCGACCAGCGAGGCCGTCATCGGGCCGCGCGGCTGTATCTACGTGGCCACCGAGGACGGAACCCTCTGGTCCTTCTCCCCGGACGGCACGCCCCGCTGGAATTACAAAACCAACGGCGCCATCCTCGCCGCCCCGGCCGTAACACAGGACGGCACCATTTACTTCGGCTCCGGCGACGGAAACCTCTACGCACTTGATGCAGCGGGCACCTGCCTCTGGCAGCAGTCCCGCTGGCAATACCGCTATACGGGCCAATTTGACGACGATACCATCTCCTGGTCCCATGACGCAATCAGCGGCACGGCACTGCAATTCTGCACCGAGGCAACCGTAGTGACCGACTACGACGGCGTAATGGGTACAAACCCCCGCGCGGTCTCCGCATGGGTTCGCGCCTCCGGTCCCGGTACGATCATTAGCTGGGGCAACAGTGAGGGAAACAACGGCTTCAAGGTCGCGATTGTTTCGCCCGATGCCCCTTACGGCGAATATGCCTCCCGGCTCATGCTCACTACTGGTGAGGACGTACTGGTCGGCGAGACCGTAATCACCGATAACCAGTGGCACCACATCGCCGTGCGAACGAATGAAAAAACTCCCCATTGGAGAGATCTGACCCTCATCGATTTTCAGCTTTACATCGACGGCGTAGAAGAAACCGCCACACTGCTCTATAACGATCCGTATATTTACACAAATACAAGGTATGATTCCACTGTCATCGGCCCCGGCGATCCGAACAGTTCGCTGATCCTCGACGAAGTAGCGGTATTTAGAACCCTGAGCTCCAAAACCATCGAAAAGCTCGCCGGCCGGGCCGTCACCCCCGCCGAGCTGCCCTTCGTAAAGTCATACTGGCCCTTCGATGAGGGACAGGGCACGCAGATTTTTGAGCAGTATTACAAGATGAAGACCCCCGTCAGTGCCCCGCCCGCGGTCGACAGCCGGGGCAATGTCTATACGAGCTTTCTAAACTGCAATTCGCTTTTCGCCTATGACGGCCGGACCGGCGAAATGCTCTGGGAATCCGTCCTGTACGAATACGACCCCGAGGGTGTTTACGGCAACATGCTCAAGGGCCCCTGGATCGTTACCTCTCCGGTCATCGACGAAACCCGCGAGCAGATCTACCTCACCTGCCTCGACGATGACAACCTCTACGCCCTGGACCTCAACACCGGCGAAATCCGCTGGCAGTTGGATATGAAAGATCACGAGCACGAGAAATTCCCGATGCATTGCTACGATGAGAGCCGCCGTTTTTATTATTTTGGAGAGGCGGGCTTCACAACCCCCACCATCGGCCCCGACGGCACGGTCTATGTCAGTTGTGAAGATCCCTATATCCGCGCCGTACATCCGGACGGCACCTATAAATGGATTTCACGAATTGACAATACAGGCCTGGTCGCACCTGATCCCCTTTACAATGAAGGATGTGACTGGTGGGATGTATACGCATTTACAGGATACGGGTATGGAAGTTCCCAGGCGGGAGGATACTCAATTACGGCAAGCGCAGACGGCACCCTCTATGCCTCCGGCCCACGGCGCGAAATCGTCGTTCTCGAACCCGATAGCGGGCAAATGATCTCCCGCTTTCAGTTGGATTACCCCTGTCAGGAAACTCGATACTGGGGTCACTGGGGCTACCTGCAAAGCCCCCCCGGCAGCTACCAGCTCGGTTTTCCGGTCATCGGCCAAAACGGAACGATATATGCAAGCTCTACAACAACGTATTACCAGGATGATCTCCCGGGCTGGGGAGATTATTATGTACATGACACCCGAACCGTGATCGCGATTGACCCCTTTGGATGTGAAGACGCTCGCTATGAATTAACCTGGCTGACCGACGCCAATGCGGATTCGTATGTCAACATTGCAGATTTCACTTCCCTTTTAGAAAATTGGCGTCACAGGAACCGCGACTACGCAAACTACTATTTCGTTAATTATCAATGGCCGGAACGTCAACCATGCGGTCCCACTTTGCCTTTCCTGCCTGGGGACTTTAACCGCGACCACCTCGTCAATATATATGATTTGTACCTCCTGACAGATTTCTGGCTGATCGGTGAAACGGGAGGCGCAGAATGAGAAAGAATCCGTTTTCAATCTGGGATGTCCTCGCTGTCTTTGGCTGTATCGCAGTGCTTTTGCTGTGCTCTGCCGCGGTGAAATACTCCGGCCTTGAACACGCGCACCGGCTCTCGTGCGCTGCCAACCTGCACCTGATCGGCCAGGCCTGCGATATCTACACCAATGCGTATGACGGCGCATACCCCGTCGCCGGCGGACCGGGAAACAACACCTGGGCCTGCCGGGATCAGCAGGATGAATACTGGGGAAATTACGATTACGACTGGAGCGGGGATGACAACATGACGATTTCAGCATCCCAGTACTTGCTTGTTCGAATCATAGGCATTTCCCCAAAGGCATTCGTTTGCCCGGAGAGCCATGAAACAGCTCTTGAATACCCATGCTGGGGATGGCATATTCCACCCGAAAAATGTTATGATTTTGATTACTTCTGGGATTTTGGACACAGGCCTAAAATACACGTAAGCTATTCTTACCATTTTCCCTACGAACCCTACAATACCCCTAAAATTGCCCGTCCACTTACGATCACACGCGACCCGAACATGGCTGTCATGGCAGACAAAAGCCCCTGGTATGATGACCACCTGGAAAGGTCTGACTCCGTGCCCCGGGATGATGAAGACCCCACACAGTATGTCACGCTAATCAACCTGAGCCGGCACCCCTGGGACGAGATCCCAATGGAAGAACTCATGACCGGTAATTCCGGCAACCACGGCCGGCGGGGACAGAATGTGCTCCGTATCGACGGCTCGGTCCGCTTTGAGACCCGAAGCGATGTCGGCGCAAACCACGACAACATCTACACATTCTGGACAGGACCTGACTCCTGGCAGGAAGAGGATGTCCGCCGCGGCTGGGCAAGAACAGATCCATACAACACCTGGGCAAAAACTCAACAGGATTCCATGCTGGTGAATGACGGATTCGATTGGTTTTACCGTTGCGATGATTAATAATTTGAGATAATCTCATGAAAAATAACTCACAATTTACAATTCGTGATTGTTTCACCGTCCTCGGCTGTATCGCGGTGCTTTTGCTGTGCTCTGCTTCAATCCAATACTCCGGCCTTGAACACGCGCACCGGCTCTCGTGCGCTGCCAACCTGCACCTGATCGGCCAGGCCTGCGATATCTACACCAATGCGTATGACGGCGCATACCCCGTCGCCGGCGGACCGGGAAACAACACCTGGGGGCGGGGTTTTGATTACAATGATTACTGGATTAAGAAGGATTATGATTGGAGTGGAAATGATGAGATTGCTGTTTCCGCTTCCCAGTACCTGCTCGTTCGCAACATCGGCATCTCTCCCAAGGCTTTCGTCTGCCGGGCAAGTGATGAAGTACCCTACCTTTTTCTCGACAGCAGTGGTGCCGGTCCTGCCGGGAAAGTGGATTTTGACGAACTCTGGGACTTTGGCGATAGACCCAGGTACCATGTAAGCTATGCCTATCACTTTCCTTATATCCCGGAAAATCCTTCCTACCCGGCCCGGCCGCTTACAATTACGCACGACCCCAACATGGCTGTCATGGCAGACAAAAGCCCCTGGTATGATGAAGACCTGGAAGAAAGCCAATCCGTTCCTTACAGCGATGAAGACTTTACATTGTATGTCACCCGGATCAATACAAGTGAGTATCCCTGGGACGAAGTCCCAATCGAGCAACTCATGACCGGCAATTCCGGCAACCACAACCGCATGGGCCAGAATGTGCTCCGCATTGATGGTTCGGTCCGCTTTGAGACCCGAAGCGACGTCGGCGCAAACCACGACAACATCTATACCTTCTGGACAGGAGCTGACTCCTGGCAGGAAGACGATATCCGCTGCGGCTGGGCCGAACGGGACACCTTAGCATTAACGAAAACCCTGCAGGATTCCATGCTCGTAAACGATGAATTCCCGCGTTAACAATCTTTTAACATTTCCCTCGTAAAACGCACACACAATCCGCATAGAATCACCCGCGTACCTGTCGGCACACAGGTGCAAAACTGGCAGAGAAGAAAAAAAAACCGGCATGGACGGAGAAGGAAAATGAAAACCCGAGCTTTCGGTCCGGGCACGTTGTGCCTGGCCTTAATTGCAGCGTGTATATCGCCGGCACAGGCGAACCCTCGTCATAG
>CAYVUI010000081.1:0-7861 GCA_964454745.1 uncultured Pirellulales bacterium
TTTCCTACATTATTGGGGCCATAATCCACATTCACGCCCTGTGAACGGTTACGCACCATCACAATCCGTTTTCGCCCATCCGGCGGCCCCAGGCGAGATAAAGCCCGTTCCAGCGCACCAAACTGCTCATGCTGCTGCGTACGATTGTCAAATCCGCTGCGGGCCTGCCCCATCGAATCCACCTCCACCATGTCAAAATTCGGGGCATGCACATTCCACCGAATTTCCGGGAAAACATACAGCACTGCACCTGTCACCACCAGGTTCTCAAACGCAACCGCCTCATCCCGCAAAAAATAGAGACTTGGATACTCCGCTTCATTGAGCCGATCTATCTCCTCCCACCACAGGTCGTGATTGCCTTTGAGCAGCACCTTCCGGCCCGGCAAAAAATCCAGTAATTTCAGGTCCGGTTTAGCCTCGTAAAGGTTTTCCCCCCACGAGATATCCCCGCTGACGAGCACAAAATCCCCATCTTTTACCGTCGCCTTCCACCGCGTCTCGATCTTTTCGATATGTCCCTTCCATTCTTCCCCCAGGTGGTTCATCGAATGAGACCGTCCAAGACACAAATGCGGATCGCTCAGTGCGTATACATTCATTTCCAGACCTTAAAATGTGAAAACCAAATCCGTTAAAAAGGCTCAAAATCCCCGAATGATCTGTCTAATCTTAACTATACCATATCCCGTAGAGTCCCTTCAAGTCCTATCACATTGATTGCTTTTCAAATATCATTCAAAATACAAAAACTCTAAAATGACTCCAGTAACTTCGATTCGGCTAAACTCGTTTACCTTGTCGTGCACGTCCACAATATATCCTTGCTTTATCACGAAAATCGCCTATAGTAGATCGCCGATTGAATACAGAAAAAGAGACTCCCCAGGTTCGTACTGATATTTCACAGGAGAAAGCATGAAAAGCGCATCAAAAAACTCGCCAATCAAAACAATCCTGGTTCTCATTCTTACCATCGCATCGCCGCTTTTGGCCAAAACCGTTATCCTCCAGAGCCCCGATGCCGATTACGCCCAGCGGCTCGCCGCGAAGGAACTGCGCCGCTATATCTACCTCCGCACCGGCGACCTGCTCGATATCACCCAAAAAGCCGACCGCGATACGTCCATTATCTTTGCTTCCTACCATCACGATCCCAAAACCGGGCAAATCCTGCCCGACCATATCTACTCCTCCCAGCCGCAAAGCTTCCAGTTTATTACCCAAACGCTAAACCGGCAAAAGCGATTCTTTATTCTCGCCAATGACCCCGCCGGCCTGCTCTACGGCACCTACGCCTGGATCGAACAGCAGCTCGGCGTCGGCTTCTACCTCCACGGCGACACCATCCCCGATCAACCAATCTCGCTAAGCGAGCTGTCCAACCTGAACGGCACCCACCAGCCGTACTTTCAAACCCGCGGCATCCTGCCCTTCCACGATTTCCCCGAAGGGCCCGACTGGTGGACCCGCAACGAATGGAAAACCTTTGTCGAACAGTTAGCCAAGCTGCGGATGAACATCGTTGCCATGCACTGCTACCCGAGCCCCTCGCTCGGCCCTGAGCCGCTGGTCTGGATCGGCCTGCCCGAAGATTCCAACCCCGACGGCACCGTAAACATCGCCGACCGAACCGGCTGGCACAACACCCTCCGCTGGGCTGCCTACGGCCTCTACTGGCCCATGCCCACCAGCAATTTCCATATGGGCGCCGACCGGCTCTTCGCTAACGACGTCCACGGACCCGACACCATGGACATCGACGACATGCCCTTCCCTGATAACAACGAAGACGCCTGCAAAATCTTCAACCGCGTCGGCCGCATGATGGACGACATCTTCTCCTACGGCAAAAAAATGGGTATGAAAACCTGCATCGGCACCGAGGCCCCGCTCTATCGCCCGCCGGTCCTGCACGACCACCTCCGTGAAAAAACCGGCCTCGAACTTGATGCCCCCGAACTGACGCGAATTCTCTACCGCGGACTCTTTGAGCGAATCACCAAAACTCACCCTTTGGATTACTACTGGCTCTGGACCCCCGAAGGCTGGACCTGGGAAGGCGCCGACCAGGACCAGATCGATAAAACGGCCCGCGATATCACGATTGCCCAGGAAGTTCTCGAAGACATGGGCAATCCCATCACCCTGGCCACCTGCGGCTGGGTGCTCGGGCCGCCTTCGGACCGTTCCCTTTTTGATAAAATTCTCAATCCCCGCAGTCCCATGACCTGCATCAGCCGTTCGGTCGGAAAGGAATTCGTCGAGCCCGCCTTCAGCGAAATCGAGGGCCGCCCCCAGTGGGCCATCCCCTGGTTCGAGGACGACCCAGCTATGGTCAGCCCGCAGCTCTGGGCCGGGCGCATGCGCCGCGACGCCAGCGATGCCCACCAGTACGGCTGCACCGGCCTGCTCGGTCTGCACTGGCGAACCCGCATCCTGAGCCCCAACATCTCCGCCCTCGCAAAAGCCGCCTGGGATCAAAAACTCATGGCCTACAAAGACCCCCAGCCGGAAAAAACCGGCGAGGTCAAGGGCGGAACCGCCGCCTTCTTCGATAAGAACACACCCGTCGCCAAGACCGACCTCGACCCGGTCTACCTCGATGTCCGCTACGGCATGGATTTTTATCAACTCGAGATTGCCAACGGCACCTATGACGTGACCCTCCAGTTCGCCGAACCGCATCATAACGAAACCGGCAAACGCATCTTCGATGTCAGTATCCAG
This sequence comes from uncultured Pirellulales bacterium, assembly GCA_964454745.1. GTDB lineage: Bacteria > Planctomycetota > Phycisphaerae > Sedimentisphaerales > Anaerohalosphaeraceae > CAYVUI01. The sequence continues at coordinate 2,731 of CAYVUI010000081.1, forward strand.
GGCCAAAAGGTGATCGAGGCCCTCGATATCCTCGACAGCGTCGGCAAGAACACCGCCCTCGACCGGACCTTCAATGACATCCGCGTCGAGAACGGCAAACTCCGGATCGACTTCCAGCAACAAAAAGAATACCCCTGCATCGCCGGCATCGTCATCGACGGTATGAGCGATCCATTCAACCAGTTTCCCGCCAAACCGCTGGTGCGAAAGATTAACTGCGGCGGCCCGGCCTGGCAGGACTATGAAGCCGACGTACCCCAGATCAACCAGCGCCCGCGCGACCTGCCCGCCGATGATTTTTACCGTGAGTGGGCGAATAAACTCTTCGGTCCTGAAGCCGCGGAAGAAATTGCGGACATCTTCGTCAGCATCGACGGCCGCATGCCACAATCCTCGACGTGGGTACGCGGCCCCGGCGTGATCGCCGTTGATAAAACCCCCTGGGACCAGCGTCAAAAAGAGTACGCGTTCATCGACCGGCTCGAACCGCTGCGAAGCCGCATCCACGGTCCGGCCAGCCGTCAGCGTTTTGACTACTGGCTCCATACCTTCCAGTACGCCCGTGCACAACACAAACTCGCCTGCACGCGGCATCAGCTCGACCTTATCATGCAGCAGATCGACCAGGAACCGGACGAAGAGAAGCAAAAGACTTTCGCCCTTGAAAAGGCCCTGCCCGTCCGTGTCGAAATGGGCCAGGCCGCCAAAGAGATGTACAAACACCTGCTCGCCAGTGTGACCAATTCTTCCGAGCTGGGCACCATCGCCAACATCGAACAGCAGTCCCTGTACCAGCAAGGCGCAGTCAACAAATATGACCGCAAGATCATGGACCTGACCTTCAGGCCCATCCCCATCGAAGGCCAGTTGTCTCGTGAGTATCATGGCCCCACGCGAATCATCGTACCGGCAAAACGCACCCAGCTTGAACCCGGCGAAGATCTCATGCTCGATGTCATCATTCTCTCCAGGGAAAAGATCATCGAGCCGATGCTGTACTGGAAGCCCCTCGCCGCGAACTCTTACAGTTCCATGCCGCTGGGGCACATTGCCCGCAGTACCTACCGAGTAACCCTAAATGCAAGCGCCCTCACAGCCGACTTTGAATACTACATCCAGGTAAATACAAAGGCCGACGGCCCGATGTATTACCCCGCCGCCGCGCCGAAAAGAAACCACACCGTCATTCTCCCCCATGCAAAGGAGTAAACCGGATCTCACCCAGCATTGCAAAGTGGTAAAGCAGCCCCCAGGCCTTCGCCGCGACCTTCGCCTTCGATGCCAGCAGATTCTCGACCTCCCCGGCGTCGAGCAGCAGCACCTCGATATCCTCGCTGGCCTCCTGGTGTTCGCTGGTCGGTGTGCCCATCGCCGTGACCAGCACCATGTGGCACGACTCATCGCTTAGCCCTGCCGTCGAGAACACCGGCATGCTCACGTGATGAATCTCCCTGACCTCCAGGCCCGTCTCTTCCTTCAGCTCCCGTCGAACGCAGACCTCGACATCCTCATCCCCGTCGAAGATCCCCGCCGGGAAGCCGTACTCATAATCCCAGATCGGCACCCGAAACTCCCGCGTCACCACCAGCCGGTTGCCCTGCGGCGTATGCAAAATCGGCACCACAACCACCGCGTCCCCCTTAGCGGCCTCGGCAATCGGCTTTTGCTTGCGTGAACAAACGATCCATTTGCCTGTGTGCCCCTTGCGGTTGTAATCCACCTCGTACAGGTTCGCCCACTTACAGTCCGTCAGCTTTTGGATGTCATATTTTTCGTCCATGCCGAAATTATACAACGCTCCCGCATGCTGTGCCAGCTAAATTCAAAAAGCCGATTTGCCGCTGATTCCCACGGCTGTCTTTAATTCGCGTAGGTCGGCTCGTATCCCTTGGGGTATGCGTGCGGCAGATCAAACTCACCCCCGCTGTAGCGTTTGAGATACTGAAGGAACCACACCCGGTCCTCCGGGCTCAAATCCGGGGCCGGCAGCTTGGCCAGGATCTTATCCAGCTCCTTGCGGGCCATGATGGCCCTGGGGGCATTACTGTGCGTCATATTCTCATATTTTGCCGGATCGTATTGACCTCCGCAGTAATATAGGTCGCCCTTGTAATCGACGCATTCATTTTCCAGCAGCCAGTCCTTCGTCCGCAAAACCCGAAACTGTCCCATAAACGAGAAGATCCAGTCACGGACCTTGGCCTTCTGGCCCGTCAAAGCCGGAATCAGGCTGTGCCCGTCATACTCCCGGTCTGTAAACATCGGGCTATGGGTCACCTCGGCGATGGTCGGGAAAATATCGGAAAAATCAACCAGTGCATCGCTGACCACACCCTTGCGGACCAGCCCCGGGCAGTTGACCACCAGCGGAACCTTTGCCCCCGCCTCAGTCGGTGTATTCTTGCCTTGCTTCTCGGTGCCGTTGTCACCGGTAAAGATGATCAGCGTCTCATCGCGAATCCCCATCTCTTCCAGGCTTGCCACCATCCGGCCTACCAGCTTGTCAATATACTCGACATTGTATTTCAACGCCGCATCGCTGTTATCCACCGGCTGATCCGGATGATCCGGTGTTGGACCGATCGGCCGGTGAGGCAGTGCCATCGGGTAATACGCCAGGAAGTTTTTCCCCGCGCTGTGATTGCGCTTCATAAAATCGATCAGGAAATTCGTGAAAAAGTCCGGCCCAAAATCGTCGGCTTTCGTTTTGAGTCTCTTGCCGTTATGCAGCAGAGACGGATGGAAATAACGGGAGCCCGCCGTCCCTTCCCGGCCGTTGGGGAATTGTTCCCGGATCCCGTACCCTTCTTCAAATGAAATCGCCCAGTTCAGATGTTCATCAAATCCCGACTCGGGGATTTTATTAAACGATGGCGGAACCAACTGCCACTTGCCTGCCAGCGCCGTTGTGTATCCGCGCTGCTTGACCAAATGGCCGAACGTCTTCTCACTTTGTGTAAAGTCCAGCTTCGGTTTGTAAGAATCCGGCCCGCCCGGACGCGAACCCATATTGTAATGACGCGTCCGGAAGCCGTACCGACCGGTCATCAGCAAAATCCGGCTTGGTGCACAAACCGGAACGGTATAGCACGTATTAAAACGCATCCCATTTGCGGCCAGCTTGTCAATATTCGGCGTCTTGATCGTAAGCGACCCATAACAGCCCAGCTCATTAGGTCCCAGGTCATCAGCCATAATCAAAAGGACATTCTTGCCCGACTTTTGCGCCGCGCCCATCACCTGTTCAAGTCCGCCAGCCCCCGCGAGCAAACCTGCCGTGCCGATCACGCCGGCTTGTAAAAAATCACGTCTGTTCATAGCACTCTCTTCGAAGAAATTCTCTTTTGTGTAATGCTCATCAATTTCGCCATCGGTCTCAAATTAAAAATCTTTAAAGTCCGCCATCCATGAGGCCGCCGTCTCCCACCGCGATCTGCACGCCGAAACATCCCCGTCATTCCCCGCCAGGGTCCAGGCATTCCTGGTATCAAACCTTCGATTCCAGCGTAGAGTCCAGAGTTCTTTGATCCCAACCGTTCGAACCGACCAATCGGCAAACAGCCAATTTACTTTTCCCTGGTGTCGATCGATTGCTACCCATCGGGCACCATGCCAACGGTCACCTGCCTGACCACGATATTCGGGGGGGTCCATACAAGTTGAAACAGCACTGTCAAACCAGCAATTCGGTCGAATACCATCACCAAAAATGGGTACTTCGTTTGGAATTGGCATATTGGTTGGCTTGCCCCAGTAGATACTGCGGTCAAATCCTCCGGACGATTGGCCTGGTTGAGGATTGTTCATAAAGGTATTTGGGGTATAGCTGGAATGTCTTCCAATGCTAACGGCCTGGCCGTTTTTGCCAACTCGCCAATCATACGCATAATTTGTGTGGTCAAAATTGGATGTAGGGAGCCAATTCCCCGCCGGGTCAAGTTTCTTACCGTTGGGGCACAAAGCGATATTGCCGGGGTCGTTATCATACATTGCTAACAAAAGTTCCGTCCAGCTTCGATCCTGGTCCTGTTCACCTTCATTGGCCTGCACAACATTCATGTTCCCCGTTTTAAGGAAACTGCCATCATTGCTCTCTACATACATTGCCCAGGCATACATCCAGTTACGAAGGTTGGATTTGCACACGACATTTTTTGCCATCTCTTTCACTTTGGTCAATGACGGCAGCAAAATCGACATGAGCAACGCGATGATCGCAATCACGACCAGAAGCTCAATTAAGGTAAACCCCCGTTTCTTTCTGTCTGTAAACATAACCGCTTTCCCTCGAAATTTAATTGTATCTGTTTACACAAATCTGCACAAAGCAACCGCAGAACAATGATAATGATATATTAGCATAATATGTATAAATGTCAAATATTTATTTACCATTTATGCAAAAAACCCTGAATTTAACCCCAGGCAAAAGAGTATGGGTTTTCAGCTCAAAATCCGCGGCAACCCGCAAACCACCCTCAAATTTTCAAAAATCAATTTTTTTTATTATATTTCCCATCCAAGCATCCGATTCTAATAATCACTGAATAGCAGGATACTGCGAAAAAAAGTAAAAATAGATTGATAAATATCATAAAACGGAGCCGGTAAAATGAGACCGTTTCAGGAAATAGATAATTACCAGTTTGGCGAACTTGAAAACTGGATTTTTGAAATTGAAAACTGCGATGTGTTTGCCGATGACGGTTTTTTCGAGAGAACCAAGCTGACCTATATCGAAGGGGATCCCCAGCCCGAAGAGATCCCGCACCTCAAAAATCCCGGATAACCCAGACCGGCAGAAGCTTTAAAGCGGGAAATCGTACATACCAAGACGTGAATTGTCTATAATAGACCCCAGCATGTGGTGGGCCACTCGAAGCATCGTCCGTGAAAAGCCCTCCTCATCCAGGTCCTTGACGATATACTCATAGCATCCAAGCTCCCGGCAGGCCTCCATCTCCACAGGATCATCCGAAGAGGTCAGCATAATTACAGGCATCTGGCGCCACCGGTCGTGCCTCTTGATCTGACGAAGCACCTCCACACCATCGACCTTCGGCATCCGAATATCCAGCAGCAGAAGGTAATCCTGCTCATAATGCGCATCCGACGTATCATCTTTGCTGAT
>CAYVUI010000081.1:7871-20987 GCA_964454745.1 uncultured Pirellulales bacterium
TCCTGCCCGTCATGAAAATGCATAAACGTACAGCGAAAGCCAAGCCGCTTGAGATTTTTCAGAATCAGTTCGTAATGCCCCTTCTCATCTTCCGCAATGAGTATAGTGTGTCCCCGCTTCGCCATAATATGCCCCTTTTGTTAGCCTTGTGGTCCTGATTCTACCAAATAAGAAGGGTTACACAAAGAGTATTCCTCATTTTTTCTCATCAAAGCAAAAAGGCGCAAGGGACAATCGTCTGAAAAGTCAACCGAAAGGGGCTAATTTTGATTGTGGTAACGGTCAAATGGGTTATCCTGCCGGCTGGAATCGCCGTTAAGCCCGACAATCTCCACCATCGAGCTGATCAGGCTCTCACTGACCTGCTTCATCGTCTTGGAGAAACCCTTAAATTCCGTGGGCTTTAGGATATAATCATCGCAGCCCAGCATCAGGCATTTCGCAATCTCGTACGTATCATCCGACGAAGTCAGCATAATCACAGGGATTTCATTGAATTCCTGCGATTCCTTGAGATACTTGAGCACATCAATCCCGGACACCTTCGGCATGCGGATATCCAGGATGGCAAGGTACTTTTTGCCCTGCTTCATATTTTTCAGGGCCTCTCCCCCCTCAAAAAAGTCGAGTATCTCCTGCCCATCCGGAAAACGGACAACATTACTCTGAAACCCCATTCTTTCAAGGTACCTCTTTATCAGCGTGTAATGCCCGTCATCGTCCTCGGCGATCAGAATGCCTAATGCTTTGCCAATGTCTGTATCCTCTTAAGGCAATTCTTAGCTTGTTTATAGATTTTATCCGAAATTCCGGCCTTTACAAGCGAAAACTTGGAAAAAGATGGAGTGTGACAGTTTCGGGCACAAAAAGGGCGTTATGGACCCAAAATTCAGGAAAAGCCTGATAAAAACAAGCAGGATACAACAGCGCAGAAAAAAAACCGTCCATGCTTTTGACAGAAGGAGGAGCTGTCAAAAACCAGCCGTGGGCTTAAAAAGACTGTAAGACATGGACGGTGTTGTGCGTGTGTCAATAGCGGCGGATACATACGGCAATCCGGGCAATGGCCCCCAGGCGGGCGAACACTATAGGTTCACCCCGGCCGCTTTATGTCGCCGTATTATGAACCCTTACCTTTGCCGCCGTCTTCAAGAAGTTTCTTATAATGAGCGTTCTCCCGGCGAGTGGCTTCAAGATCAAATATCAGGTACTTGATGCTCACACGAAGATAATCCAGGCTGTGCTGGAGCTCATTGACTTTCTCTTTGAGACGTTCGTGAGAATCCTGCGTTTTCTTCGCCAGAAGAATCAGCTTGTTCCGCTGCGGCTGCGGCACAGTATCCATTTCACGAATGATTTCGTTAAGTTTCTTTTTAAATTTTGCTTCGTCCATAGTCATCACCCCCACAAAAAAAGAGCGTTACTGTCCTTGATGTTTACTTTGTAACCCTCCGTGGATAGGCGATCCCCCCATAGGCAATACGCCTGATTAATACAGGTGTATTATAGCACAAACCCCCCAAGCCCCCAAATCAGCAGGCCAAAATCATCTAAAAAACCCCAAAAATCCGACTTTAAATGCTATTATGTCAGGTTTTATCGGGCCCTCGGGGCGATTTTTTTATACCTTCTGCTCGCTCTGTTCGACCTCATCTTCCGCCGATTCGTACAGCTCACGCATTTCCTGCATTTGGCCGTCGAACCACTGCCGCGTCTTTTCAAGCTGTTCCTGCCCGGCCTCGGAAAGGTCCTTCATCTTCTCCTCGATCTGCCCCATCCGGCTCTCCATTTTCTCCTGGTACTCAGAGAAGGTATCGGAAGCCTCGCTGCCCTTTTCAATGGCCTTGTCTTCCAGCTCTTTCATTTGATCCTTGAGTTTGGCGATCTGCTTTTCGCTGCTCTCCATGAGCACCTTCTTCTGCTCATCGAGGTAATCCTTGGTCGCACTCATCGCCTCACTCATCTCTTCCTGCATGATCCGGGCCTTCTCGTCCACAGCCTCGTCGCCGGGCTCTTCGTTGCTCCCGCAACCGCACAGAATCAATCCCGCCAGCAAAATAATTACATAGAAATAACGCATAAGATATCCCCCGTAATAGAGTTACAATTAGTCATCCATTTCAACCGAAAGCCGCACAATCAGGTCCATATTGTCCTCGTTGATTTCAAGATCATCCGGAATCTGGTCAGGATCAAGCTGAAATGCCGCAAGGTAAGAATCATGCACCTCGATCAGTGGAAACTCGACCCAGTTAAAATGGGTCTCATTGTCTTTGTCGCCTTCCCACGCCACTTTCACCCCGACATTCAACCCCTCGACATCCTCGATCCCCTCGATCATGAAAATCTGTACCTGCTCAATGTCCTCGCTGACCTGCTCGGCAATCGCAAGGTAAATCATCTCCTCCAGGTCTTCGATGTCCAGCCTCTCCGCCTCCGGGTTCTCCGGCAAAATCGCGAATACCAGTGCGGTAACCAAACACCCCATTAAAAACGGACGCCAATGTTCTTTCATGTCCAGCCCTCCCAAATGAGTGGTTTATATTGAATTTCACTCCATTGTATCCCCTTTTCCCACAATTGCAAGGCCAAATTTCCGCTACCGCAGCTCCGACTTCTCGTACCAGTAATACGACAGCACTCCGGAAATCGCGTTTGCAGCACAGCACGCCGCAAAGATCCCCCGGTAACCAAAAAACCTCCGTCCCAGCAGCGCCAGCGGGATATACAGAACAATCATCCTCAAAAACACGATAATCGCCGCCCAGATCGGCCGCGACCGCGCGTTAAAAGACGCCCCCGTTATAAACGCCATCCCCAGGAAGCCGTAACTGATCGGCACAATCACAAAATACGCAGACGCCGCCAGGGTCACCTGCTCATCCGGGTTAAACGCCCGGGCAATCGGAACCGAAAAAATCCCCAGCACCAGCGCGCAAAGCACCCCCCAGACCAGGCAAAAACGGAACCCAAGCGTCATCGACCGGTCCACCCGATCAAACCGCCCGGCCCCGAAGTTTTGCCCCACGTAAGGCGTCATTACCGTCGTAATAGCCCACAAAGCGATCATCGCGACGCCTTCCACGCGGGTCGCCACACCCATCCCCGCCACCGTTTCCGGGCCGAAAGCTGCCACCAGCCGCGTAATAATCATCATCGAGATCGGAACGATAATCTGTGTCCCCATCGCCGGAATCGCGACCTCAAGAATACTTCTCGCCGAATCAAGAATCTCCGTTAGCCTGGCCCGCGCGAACGTAATCATCCCCATCCGGTATTTGAGAATCCACAGCGCCGCCATCATGCTCACCGCCCGGCTGACTACCGTTGCCAGGGCCGCGCCCTTTAGCTCCATCCGAGGGAAAAACCCGATCCCGAAGATCAAAAGCGGGTCCAGGATCGCGTTGACCACCCCTGAGGCCGTCATCACAATCGCCGGAAACATCGTATTGCCCGCCGCCCGAATCGCGTTATTGCCCACTATCGGCAGCACCACGAAGATCATCCCGCAGTACCAGATCGTCATATAATCCCGAATCCCCGGCAAAGTTTCATCCGTTGCCCCGAGCATCCGGAACACCGGGTCAATTGTAAAGATCCCGATCAGGATCAGCACCCCCACGATCATCAGTGAAAGCAAAAGGCTGTCCGTCGTCAGCCGCCGTACGCGGTGTTCGTCCCCGGCCCCGATCGCCCGCGAAATCGTCGCCGAGGCCCCGATCCCGACCCCCACCGCGATTGCGACCATGATCCACACCACCGGGAACGTAAAACTGATCGACGCCAGCTCCAGCGTCCCGAGGTGCCCCACGAAGTACGTATCCACCACGTTAAAGCAGATCAGCGCGGACAGGCCCCACACCATCGGCAGTGTCAGCTTGACCAACTGGCGCCCCACCGGCCCCTGCGTTAACCGTGCATGATTTGAATTCGATTCACTCATCGCAAAAACGCTGAGTATACCACGCATGACACCCTGTGAAAAACCCAATCTGCCCTTTTTAACAATTTTCACGCTCTCTGTCCTGCGCACAAAAAAAGGGACAGGCACCAATTGCCCGTCCCTTCTCTCTGCGATTTACCCTGAATTACTGCTCGGTTTTCTTATCTCCGGCTGGGGTCTCTTTCATCGGTGCCGGTTCCGGCTCATTCTCCTGGGCCTTATCATCCGCCACTTTGCCCAGGTAATCCGGAAGCTGCACACCCGCCATCGTGGCCACTTCCTGCAGCGGCGGCAGCGACTTGATCATTCCCGACAGAAAATTTGCCGTCGAGGTTCCTTTCCCATCGCCGGCCCCGCTGTCCCAAACCGTAATCTTATCGATCTTGAGGTTCTTAATCGCCTCCACCTGCATGGATACGATTTCCTCGATCTTTTCGATCATCAGCAGTGTCGAGGCTGCCTTCGCATCCCCGTTACAGCTTTTAACCAGCGACTCATACCCCGCCGACTTACTCTCGAGCATTTGCTTGATACCTTCCGCCTCGGCCTTGTACTTGGCAAGAATCGCGTCCGCCTGACCCTTGGCCTCGCGCCGCAGCCGTTCCGCCGCCGCTTCCGCGTCGATCTCGACCTTGCGCTTCTCAATCTCCTGCCGGACGATTACCTCGGCGTTGAGCCGTTCCTGCTCAGCGAGGTACTGGGCCTTCTGGATATCCACCTCTGCCTTGCGTTTGGCGACCTCTCCCTGTTTCATCGCCTCAGCCCGCTTAATTGCAAGCTCGGCCTCCGCGTTCGCGATATCCGCCTTGGCCTTGTTCTCGCCCGCGACCGCCAGCGCTTCCTGGCCCTGTACATAAATCCGCTGCTCGGCGACGGCTTTTTTCTCACCCTTGATCGCCTCGGCCTCCTGCTCCTGCACGTAAATACGCTTGTCAGCCTCGGCGAGCTTTTGCCCCTTCTCGGATGCCGCAGAATTCTCCGCGACCTTGATCGTCATCTCCCGGTCCGCTTCCGCCTCACCGATAGAAGCCGATGTTTCCTGCTGGCGAACGTAAATGCGACGGTCCGCCTCGGCCTTTTTCTGGCCCTTTTCCGCTTCCGCGGTATTTTCGGCCACTTTAATGGTCCGCTCACGAACCGCCATGGCCTCACCGATCGCACCGTTCTTTTCCTGCTGGGCCACGTCGATCTTGGCGGTGTTAATCGCCTCAGCCGCCGCTTTCTTACCGATGCTCTCGATATAGTCCGAGCTGTCGGTAATATCCGTGATATTTACGTTAATCAGGAACAGGCCGATCTTGTTCAGCTCGGGCTCCACGTTCTTGCGGATCGATTCGAGAAAGCTCTCACGGTCCTGGTTGATCTGCTCAATCGTCAGCGACGCGACCGTAAGACGAAGCTGCCCGAAGATAATCTCCTTGGCCATCTCCTCGATCTCGTTGGGATCAATCCGCAGCAGACGCTCGGCCGCATTGTTCATGATCCCCGGCTCGGTACTGACACCCACCGTAAACGTACTGGGCACATTGATGCGGATATTCTGCAAACTCAGCGCATTTTCCAGCGGGATCGTAATCGTCATCGGCGTCAGGCTCATGTACGCGTAATCCTGGATCAGCGGCCACACGAACGCACCGCCGCCATGGATACACCGCGCCGACTGGTTCGCACCCACCCGGCCGTAAATAACAAGAATCTGATCCGACGAGCATCGCTTATACCGCGACGCAAGAAACATAATTACTGACAGCAGCAGAATCGCAAACGCGACTATGGCCGCCAGCCACAGGATTTCAGCAGGCATTTTGAATTCCTCCTTAAAAAAACAAATCGTTATCTTTACACTGCGCCAGGCAGTCCTTTTCTTATTGTGCCGCGGCTTTTTGGACGACGAGCTTTCCCGCGGCGACCCGGACCACGCGAACCGCGTCGCCGGTCTTGATCTCCTCGGTGCCCTCGGTTACCGCTTCGAGCACCGCCAGGCGGTTTTGAAAATGAATCTGCACCTTGCCGGCCTGTCCCGGACGCACCGTAAGGTATACCGTGCCCTCACAGCCGACCGCGTTGCTAAGATTCATCGTCCCGCTCGACTGCAAACGCCCAGCCGCCTGGAACAGCTTTTTCATGATCCAGACCGTCAAAACGCCCGCGACCGTTCCGCTGGCGATCGGCACCAATGGCGGATAGTCCCCCTGGCGAAGCACCGCCCAGCCGACCAGGCCGAACATCATGAAAAACGCAGTTATCCCCTGCAATGACAGGGCCTTAAAGCTCAAATCGCTGTCACTGTAATCCCCGGGCTCATCCATCGCTTCCATATCGCCGGTGTCCATGCCTTCACCGCCGGCGTCCGCATCCCCGGAGTCCATCTCCTCGCCGACACCGCTGATAAACATCATCACCAGGCGGATGATAAACAGGGCACCGCCGAATGCCGCACAGCACGCGAAAAACAGTTCCAGCCCGCTCATTTCGTCTAAAAATCCCATAATAACTCCTTTGATTCCGGGCACATTGTACCCATTTTTACCACCCCGGCAAGTCTTTTTTATCCTGCGTACAGCATTTCTTAAGAAGTTTTGCCCCCCAAAAGGCCGGTTTTCTTTTTGCCTTTACTCCCGAAATCGCTTTCACCACCTGATATGAAGGGAACTAAGCCATTCTTATCTTTCAAATAAGGTTTCCGATTTCAGTATCAATTCAAAATAATCTTGAATAAGACCACGGAAAAATTCTAATTGCTTTTTAATATCAGACTGCAAAATTAAGGTGTCAGGGATATTAACATCATCTTTTGAAGCCCAACCATTATCGACAATAACAACATTAATCGGCTTCCTGACATATTTATCATTGACTACATAACGGTTTCGTTTTGGGATAACTCCTGATAAAAGTCGAGAAATACACACACTAACCCTTCTTTTTTTCCAGTCAATATTTATTTCAAATGCAAAAGTTGTAATTTTATAAATAATGACTGCTTCTCTATTGTAACGCTTGATCTCACTAATAGAAAAACCGTACTTTGAAAAGATTGAATCGAAAATCTCTAAAGTGTAGTTCAACCATTTCTCTTTTTCTTCCTTTCTTACTACATGGTTTTCACCAGACTCAGTCAAATCAATTCCAAATTGACTTAAAGTAGCTCTTTGGTTTTGGTGTTGTATCATTTCGATACAAATCAACCTAATCGACAAAAGCAAAAATGAAATTAATATGATAACGATTCCAACGACATGCAAAATTGGTGTCAAAACAATTCCGCATACAACCAAAATAGTCGTAAACACATACCATCCTTTATTACCCGTCGAAGGTCCCATTACACATCATTTCCTTGCTCTGAAAGTAGTTCCTGCCGCAAACCAACCATAGGCTTTTTCAAACCATCCCGGACGGCCTCCAGTAGTTAATGTACCTCCAACCGCTCCTTGGGTTTCAAAAAATGCTATTTCTGCTCGCGACAATTGTCTATTCGATTCTCTTGTCAATGCACCATATTTGACCTCTTGTAACATATGCGTAAGCTCATGGCCTGTAGCATTTTGAAGTGGTTTACCGCCTCGTAAAAGCGCAAAGAGTGGTTCAGGGGGTGTATCCTTCCTCCAGAAGGTGGTAAATCCAATTCGGTTCGGGTTGCGAAAGTATTTTTGATATATTTTTTTGTAAGAGAGTTTGCGTGTAGAATGACTTCAGAAGTGATATAAAAAAGGACGTCATAACCCCGGATATGGATCAAGCCATAATCTGAGTCCTCTTTATCGTGAAATTTTGGAACATAACTCTGATTTTCGTTTATTCTGCCCTTCAAGCGTGACCTTTCAAAAAAGGCTGTCACAAATTGGTTTTCATTTCGGCAAAAACCAGTGGATATACCCGCATTGGGAACACACCAGGCACTTCGCGGAAGCATTCGCCCAGTCAAAACCCAGAAAGGTTGCCCCGGCGGTATTGAGCTGGGCCTCGCGCTGATGAAACAGGTCGTTCCGGCAGATCAAACACTGAATCTCCACCCCGTTTACGGTGCATTGTTCCGGCTCCTTTGGCCCAAAAAGTCCCATCGTCTGCTCCTTTCAAGTTTGCAATGTGAGGTCCCGGACCGATTATAGCATTTGATAGCGGTTGAAAACAGCAGAATTCCGGTTTCTGTGTCAAAATGTGGACCCAAATCCCCTTTTTTATGAAGAAAAGCCTTGATTTCGCCGAAAATAATACTATAATGTAATATGTTAAGTGGTTGATTAAGGCGTTTGGGCGTTGACTGAGTCGATAGCCCAAACGCTATTTTTTTGGCCTGAATTCCCATACTGAAAAATAACTCGGGCTTTGCTGGGTAAAGTGATGAGCCAGCGAACTTCGAGCGAGCTTGTTTTTTAGAGAATTACTCACTTGGTTTTTATACTGATCAATGAATTTTTCCGGATTCGTTTTCATTCCATATGCCCTGATTACACAGCCCAGCAAAACATCGACTGCTTGAATGAACAAAGAGGCATGCGACTCCAGCATGCAGGCATTAAAGATCCCTTCTAATTTTTGGATTTCCCTGCTGTAATCTTTTCTGCTGATTTTGGGTTTCTGAAGGTAATCAGCAATCACACAAATCTTTTCATTTTGTCTTATGTTCTTTTTGAGCAGAAGTTTGGAGTAGGCAATATATGCATCCCAGCCGTTCGGAAAGTAGTTCTCAATATTTATATTGCATGCTTCCTTATCAAGTACAAGGCAGCAAAATTCAAAATCCTTATGTTCAAAATAGAGGTCGATTAGTTTTTCATAATATCTGTGATTAGACTGTGTGATAGATGAGAATTTAAATTCAAACTGATTCTTTTGGCTCTTAACTTTGTTCTGAGCCAGATTTTTCAGTTTAAGAATCTGCTCATAGAAAAGGCTTGTTTCCTTAATTTTCATTAAGCCAAGCGCAAAATATCTTTGTGAACGGTCGAATAGCAAGCCCGTTTCATCGATAAAGCCAAAATAATTGTATTGTTGACTATTTGACAAATATTGTCCCTCGATTGAGTTCCGCCCCCATTATACCACAAATCCCCTCCCGGGAAACAATTTTATCAAATCCCCCCCTTGCAATCCATCGCCCCACGCAGGATGATACCTCCATGAACAAGCAGCCAAAGCAAAACCTCTTGCACTGCAAGGAATACGGCCAAGCCGGTCCCCGCGTCATCGTCCTGCACGGCGGGCCAGCCGCGGCCGGTTCGGTCCAGCCCCTCGCGCAGGAGCTCGGTGCCTGCTGCCGCGTCCTCGAGCCCTGGCAGAGAGAGACCCGCGAAGCCAAACTTACCGTCGCCTCGCACGTCCGGGATTTATTCGACCTCATCCACACTCGTTATCCGAATGAAAAGCCAGCGCTCATCGGTCACTCCTGGGGTGCCATGCTCGCCCTGGCCTACGCCGCGAAGCACGGCGATACCGTCGGCAAGCTCATCCTCATCTCCTGCGGCACTTTCGACCTTAAAAGCCGAAAGCAGCTCCAAACCCGCCACGAACAGTTACTCACCCCCGAAAAACAGGCCCGGCTCCGGGAGATCAAATCCATCCCCGACCCCGCCGAGAAAAGCACCCGGCTTGCGTATTTCTTCGACGACCTCTACGCTTGTGACCGCATCCCGAACAGCCAGCCCAAAGTCAAATTCGACCTCGACTCCCACCACCAAACCTGGAACGACATGCTCCAACTACAGCAGGCCGGCGTCTACCCGCAGGCCTTTGCCCAAATCAAAAATCCCGTCGTGATGATCCACGGCTGCCTGGACCCCCACCCCGGCCCAATGATCTGCGAAAACCTAAAGCAGTACATCCCCCACATCGAATACATCGAGCTGGCCCGGTGCGGCCACACCCCCTGGGAGGAAAAACACGCCAGGGAACCGTTCTACACAGTCCTCAAAGAACGACTGAAACAATAAAAGACAACTAGAGTCCGTAATAATTCAACAATTCATAAAAAAAATTCCCAAAACCCCTCTTGACATTCCATTATACTATATAGTAGTATACCGGTATAAATAATGGAGAGCCCGATCATGAACTTAAATAACTGGCAAACCCAACTGCGGAAAGGACTTCTGGACATCGTGGTCCTCAATTACCTCTCCCACGGCCAAAGCCACGGCTACGAGATGGTCCAGTCCCTAAAGGCCGTCAACGGACTCGACCTCCGCGAGGGCAACATCTACCCCATCCTCGCCCGCCTCGAAACCGACGGCCTGGTCAACGTCGAAAAAAAGCCCAGCCCCGAGGGCCCCCCGCGAAAATACTACGAAATCACCGAAAAAGGCCGCCAGGCCCTCGAACAAATGAACCTCCACTGGAACACAATGATCCAGGCGATGAGCGATATCCAGAAAGGAGACAACCGATGACCACAGATAAATCATGGCAGCAGGCCAAAGAAAGCTACCTCCAGCAGGTCGAGCAGGCCCTTTCGCAGTCCAGCCACCCCCGGCGCGTCGATGTACTCGCCGAAGTGGCCGCCCACATCGACCAGCGCTGCGCCGAACTGCCCGAAGAAGACCGCTGCTGGGAGAGCTGCCAGAAGATCATCACCGAGATGGGCCCGCCGGAGGAGTATGCAGAATTGCTCGACGGCCCCGTCAACGGCGATGCCGGCCCCAAAGACTGGATCTGGAAGCTAAACCGCCTCCTGGCCGTCTTCTTCGCCGGCGCGGTCGTCGGAATCGGTATCTTCCTTGTCGTCCAGGGCCGCCCCAGCCCGCCGGCCGGGCAGGAACCGGCAGCAACTTCGCCGTCGCAAAGCCACATCCCCCAAAACCAGCCCGCCGTCGAAGGTTTCGTCGGCGATTCCATCCTCCCCGGCAAATGGCAAACGGTTGATTTCGTCAAAGAGATCGAACAATTCACACCCGGCAAACGGCACTGGCAGGAAGACCTGTTCCTCAAAGACATCGAGTTTTACCCAAATGGCCGCACCTCCGGCCCCTGGGTATGGACCTCCGGCAAAATCATCCACCGCGGCGATAAAACGGAGTCACTCTATTCCATCCGCAAACTTGGCGACGACTTTTACCTCTTCTTCCCATTGATGAACGGCGATGTCACTATCCGCGGAATGAAGCCGCGTTATTACGTACTCAAGAAGATCACACCCCAGCAAGGAGAAAGCAAATGACGCAGATCAAAACAAATACAAAAACACAATCCCGTTTTCCAATCGGTCTTCTTGTCGCCTGGATCCTCGTCGCCGCGGCCTGCCTGCTGAGCTGGTACTTCTACCCGCTGCTGCCGCCCCAGGTCGCCTCCCACTGGGGGCCAAACGGCCAGCCGGACGGCTGGATGAGCAGGGACGTATTCATCTGGATCTGTCCCGCCGTCATGGCCGGGATCAATATGCTGCTTTTTGCAGTGTTCCTGGTTGATCCACTTCGCAGAAACCTGGAAAAATTCCGAACGTACTATGTCGGTTTCATTGTCGTGATGAACCTGTTTTACCTCGGCATCCACCTCTGGAGCCTCCTGTGGAACGTGGGCCACCAGGTGAACATGTTCACCGTCTTCGGCTTCGCACTCGGCGGACTGTTCTTCTATATCGGCGTCGCCCTCGACAAGTGCCCGCGCAACTGGTTCTTCGGCATCCGCACCCCCTGGACGCTCTCCAACGACATCGTCTGGAGCAAAACGCACCGCCTTGCCGGCGTCCTGTTCCGCATCCATGGCATCTTCATCCTCTTTGGCGTTGTCGGTCCGGGCCTGTTCCTCTGGCTGATCCTCGTACCTGTAGCGATTAATTGCGTGGTCCTGCTGATCTACTCCTATTGTGAGTTCCACAGGCTGCGCAGGATTCACGGAGACTGAAATCGCCGTTCTCGAAATGGCTTCTAATCGAGCTGATTGACTCGCAGAATATACTGGCCCTCGGATGGGAAGACGCCTTCATATCCCGCTACGCGGATATAAATCTTCTCTCCCGCCATGATATCGTATTCGATATATTCATTGCCATACCGCTCGTCGCAATCCAGTTCCATACCATCGCAGGCATCCCAGATCGACAATGCGGAGTCAAAATCTCCCTGCGGCTCCAGTACGATCTCGATGAGCATATCCGAAGGCGCCGTAAAGCTGTGCCATACATCGTGAATATCATTCCCGCCGGAACAACTGTCCATCGGGTCACCGGTTGCGCCCGTATTCATTCCGCTGTAATACTGCCCCAGCGGGATTGCAAAGGCATACGCACAAGAATCATTATTTCCGCCCTGGTGGCTCGAATTCTGCATCCAGAACGAGGCCAGTACCGCCACATCGCCCAGGTCCACCCGGCCGCTCTTGTCCAGGTCCGCGTCATCCACCGTTACCTCTTCATCCTGGACGACCCGCAGGTCCATCGAATGGATCGCCTCGGTCACCTGCGAGGTCGAGAACATAATTTCCACCGACGCATCAATAAAGACCCCGATTACTTCACCAATCTGTGCTTCAAAAGTACCCGTTTCTGTCAGGTCGATTGGCTCGGTCGTGTCAAAGGATTCTTTCGTCCAGATCACATCCGCCGGGTCCGGGGCTTCGGTCACCGGTGCTTCCGGTCCATAGGTTAAATACATATCCCACACCCCGCCGGGTCCGCGAAAATGCACCAGGTCTTCATTGGTATCCGTATAAGCTTTCCACTCATACTCGATCGTGACTGTATCTCCGTACTGCTCGTCGTCCGGTGCGATAAACAGGAACAGCCCATCCGAATATCCCGGCGTTACAGTACCCGCGCCGGTGTAGCCGCTAATGTCAGCGTCAGGAAACTCATACAAACTGACAGTGGTGACTTTCGATTCGAGGTAGACAGACAAGCCGCTCGGCCACAGGCTCGAAGGGACCAGTTGACCTTTGCCCAGTACATCCCCGCTGGAATCCGCGGTGGAAGCAAACCCCCCGGATGACGCCGAGGAAGGATCGTAATCTGCATCTACCGGTACAGTATGCGTACCGCCAGGGTCCGTCACGGATACCTGGCTCTGGCTGAAAAAGCCTCCATCGTAATACTCGAGATGTGCGCCCGATACAAACGAAATAAAACCAACAAGAACCGCCCCGATCAAAAAACGCATCTTCTCACCCTCCACACAAAAAAACTTTAGAGCCTTCTGAACAACTCACTGATTTGGGTTTAGTCGCATACGTTTTACGATTTA
>CAYVUI010000082.1:0-20649 GCA_964454745.1 uncultured Pirellulales bacterium
TGAGGCGGCGTCTTCTGAGCATAACGGGCTCGAAAAGCTGCGGGCCACGCTGAATGATCCGCGGAACCCCGCACTGGAGGGTGAGTCCTCGGTTGTCAATTACGTGTTCGGGTATGACCATACGGGCGGGTCGGCGCTGGTTACGATTGGTCCGTCTCTGCATGCGGGCAACCCGGTGGCGGCGCAGGTGATGGGCCAGGTCATCGAGAAGCCCGAGCTTGGCGAGCAACCGGGACCGGTTCGGGATTATCTGCGTGCCATGGTAGAGGCCCAGGCGGGCAAGGGCGCAAAGTACGTGCTGGTGGATATCGATCCGCTGTCCGGGGATGTGGCCGTGCTGACGCAGGCGATGATGAACATGATTCGGATCGTTCGGCGGTGGTCTCATGCGGCGGGGGTTTGTATCTCAAGCAGGCATGAGGCGGTATTACGCGCAGGGCTCAAGGAATGGTATAATACGACCCGTGCGGTGTCGATGCCGCTGCTTCGCGGGATCACCAGCGGGAATATGACGGGAATCCTCGGGCTCAAGAAGCAATACAATTTCGGGATTGTCGCCCTGCCAGCCGGCGGTGAGGAATTTACCGTTGAAGGGTGCATGAAATCGGCGCGGGATATTTTTGAGGCGGCGGTGAAGGAAAAATTCGCGGCCGATGACATCTTTTTTGAAGTCCCCTGCTTTGCACTGGGTAAGGATATGGACCTTGAGGCCGGCGCAAAAGGTTTTGCGTACCGGACGATGGAATGCATCGCGCGGATGAAGAAGGACGACAAGCTCAAGAAAGCGCATGTGCTGATCGAGCTGGAAAACTGTTCGGCGGGCATGCCGCGGCGGATTGGTGTCAATCGCGGGTATGCGGCGGCGGCGATAGCACGCGGGCTGGACGCGGGGATCATGGATGCGTCAGCCGGGTATGGCGGCAAGCCGGCGGATGGAAAGATTACCGAGATGGTGGAATTGTTCGCAAAATTAAACGGTAACGCTGCGGCATTGGAAGAGGCGAAGGAGCGATTGAACGCATTTTGCAGTAAGAAAAAGAAAACGGCGTGATTTCTCCAAATTTTACTCGCCCGCGGGCAAGATATTCAGCATGGGTAAAATGAAAAAAGTATTTTACCCATCCTACGTAGAACCGCGAAATACACAAAATTTCATATAAAGATTGTTTACCCTGTATTTATTGTTGAATTTGAGAAGTTGTGTTTGGTACATTCGTTAACCTGGTCTATCGGATCTTTGATCCGAGGCGATTTGGGTTTACACCCAAATCGGTGGAAACGTCCTGCGGACGAGCTATCCCCCGGGTTTGGTCTTCGACCTGCACCCGGGGCTATTATTGTTCAGTCCCTTCGGGACTGCCTTAGGCAGGTAAGTATTTGGGTTGCAAACAGGTATGAAATGCACATGTGAAACAGTATCGTTTATGGTGGGCACGGCCCACCCTACGCTACAGCAGGTAGAAAATAGAGAGTAGAAAGTAGAGCATGGAATGGCCTTACGGCCGGGACTGATTTTCCTGCACCACTTTGGATTCGGTATCGTTTTTGGTGGGTGCGACCCACTCTACGCTACAGCAGGGAGAAAATAGAGGGTAGAGAGTAGAGCATGGAATGGCCTGCGGCGGGAATAATCAGCATGGAAAAAGTCTTGAAACTCACAGGGGCTTGTGAGAAAGTATTATTTCTAAATCGGAATACTCTTGAAAGGCACAAATCATGGGAAAAGGATTGATTGCAATCGGAGAATCGGTACACGCTTCAATTCCCAAGCACGGCAAGGTGATGCGGGAACTTTTGGATAAAGGGGATTCGGCCTTTACCGAACCCAGCGAGGCACTGGATTACATCAAGGAGCTGATCTCTTCGCAGGCGGATGAAGGTGCGGCTTATATCGCGGTAAACGTGGATGATTTCGGCGATATGGACTCTTCGCTGCCGGGCAAGCTGATGCCGGAATATGTCAAGCTGGTCCGTCAGCACGGCAAGGGTGTGCCGGTCTGCGTGGACAGCAGCGATGACGATGTGCTGATCGCGGGGCTCAAGGAATGGTACAATACGGACGAGACGGTGAAGGCTCCGATGCTCAATTCGATCAAGGTTTATAATATCGATAAGCTGATGCCGCTTAAAAAAGAGTATGATTTTGTGTTCGTCGGGCTTTTGATGCCGGAAGATGAGACCAAAAAGAGCGATGCGGACCCGGTGGAAGAGCTGTATCAGCTTGCGAAAGAAATTTTTGACCGTGCAATGGATCACGGTTTTGTGCCGGATGAGGTGTATTTTGACGCGACGGTGTTCCCGCTGGCGATTGATATGCCGATGGAACCGGGCCAGAGCGGATATACGTACCGGACGTTCCAGGCGATGAAGCGGATCAAGACCGATGAGCGGATGAAGGATGTGCACTGCTCGCTGGGCGTGAGCAACTGCTGTCGTGATTTGCCGGCACGAAAGGTCGGGATTGCCCGTGCGTACGTGGAAAAAGCGATGGAATACGGCCTGGATGCGGGAATTGTGAATCCTTCGCATCATTTGGGCGAAAAACCGGCAGATCCGGAGCTTGTTAAGCTGGTTGATGCGTTTGCCAGGCTGGACGGCAGCCCGGAGCCGCTGATGGACGCAATGAGCGCGATGGGAGAATTTTGCAGTTCTGCAAAAAAACAGTCTTGACAGAATCCAAAAAGTCGGGTATTCTTGGATTCGGAATTTAAGGAATTTAAAGCAAGTTTTGCATCCTCCTACAGGGGGCAGCGCCCACCTCCTCGAACGCTGTCCCCACTTTTTTTGGATTTGAATGAGGTTAAGGCGTCTCATTTTACCTATTTTCTCATTTTTCTTTTCATCTTCTGTTTTGATTTTCGGGATAAACTGGTACACTATTGGATGGAATTTGTACCGTTCGAGCGAATAGCAGTAATGATTGAAAGGAAAAATCATGGATGAGTCGAACCCGGAACACATGCCCGGTGAAGAAAATCAGTCGAGTGAGCCTGTACAAGAGCCGGCAGGTGCAGAAATACCGGTAAGTTCACCCGGGGAGATTGCCTCGGAGATGCGAACGCTTGGGATGCTCTGTCATCTTTTGGGTATTTTTACGTCCTTTGTCGGCCCGCTGATTCTCTGGGTCATCAAGAAGGATGAGAGTGAATTCGTGGAAGACCAGGGACGCGAGGCACTCAACTTCCAGTTGACGATGCTGATCGGCTGGGCAATCTCTTTTGTATCAAGTTTCTTTTGTATCGGATTCCTGCTGGCTCCCGCCATCTGGCTGGTAACCATTATTTTCGGGATTATCGCATGCGTGGAGGCCAATAAGGGTGTTCGGTACCGGTACCCGATCTGTCTGCGGATGGTAACACAATAAAATGGTTCCCGCGGCCCAAAAGGCCGTTATGCCGTTTGCAATAGCCGGGGTGTTTTGTTATGATGCCGGGCTGTTAACCGAGATGATTTGTTCAGGCCGGTCCTGATTGATATGGCAAAAAAACAGAAGAATACGAACGCCGGCGATATCCAGATTCGCAACAAGAAGGCGTATCATGATTTTGAACTGGTCGAGAAGGTCGAGGCGGGAATGTCGCTGGTCGGCTCGGAGGTCAAGAGCCTTCGCGACCGCAACGGCGACCTCGAGGGTGCTTATGCTCGGATCGAGGGCGGCGAGTGCTGGCTGGTCGGCTGCAAGATCGCAGCGTATGACCAGGCGAGCTATAACAACCATGACCCGATGCGGAAGCGAAAACTGCTGCTGCATCGGCGGCAGATCGATAAGATTCGCGGGCGGCTGGATCAGCGGGGTTTTACGCTGGTTCCGCTTCGGATTTATTTTAACGACCGCGGGCTGGCGAAGATCGAGCTGGCACTGGCGCGGGGTAAGCGGCAGTATGACAAACGCACGAAACTGGCGGATAAACAGCAAAAACGAGATTTGGACAGGGCAATGAAACGATACGGGTAGTGAGATACCCGTTACAAGAAAGGAAAATCATGGCCAAAGACGAAGAAAAGAAGATCATCGTGGACGAAGACTGGAAACAGCAGGCTCAGAAGGAAAAAGAGCAGCTTGAACAGGAGCAAAAGCAGGAAAAAGAGCAGCAGCAGGGCCAGCAGCTTCCGGAGGCGACGTTTGAGGGTTTGATGAGTATGCTGGCGACACAGGCATTTTTTGCGCTGGGGCTGATCCGGCTCAAGGAAGAGGATGAGCCGCGGATCGATCTTGGCCTGGCGAAATATAATATTGATATGCTCGGACTGCTGGAAGAGAAGACCAAGGGCAACCTGAGCGAGAATGAACAGCAGATGCTGGACAAGACGCTTGAGCAGTTGCGGATGGCGTTTGTACAGGTCAGTTCGGGTTCAGGTTCGAGTTCGGATTCCTAAGCGGGGGGAGAGCGTTTGGGCAATATACTCGATCAGATCATCGCGGACAAGCGGGTGGAGGTTGAGCGGTGCAAGGAGGCGGTACCGCTTGCGGTGCATCGTGAGCGGATCGCGGGGATGGGCCGCTGCCGCAATTTCTACAAGGCGGTAACAAAGCAGAATCCGCGGGGTCTCAATGTCATCGCGGAAGTGAAAAAGGCGTCGCCGTCGGCGGGATTGATTCGTGAGGATTTTGACCCGGTACGGATTGCGAAGATTTATACCGAGTGCGGGGCGGACGCGATAAGCTGCCTGACGGACGAGAAGTATTTCCAGGGCAGGCTGGAGTATTTGGAGGCGATTCGGCGGGCGGTGGATTTGCCGATATTGCGTAAGGATTTTATCGTGGACCCGTACCAGGTGTACGAGGCGAGGGCCGCGGGGGCGGACGCGGTGCTGCTGATCGCCGAGGCGCTGGAGCCTTCGATGCTGATGGATTTGCTGATCCTGGCGAACCAGTTGACGATGACGGCGATTATCGAGGTACATGGGATGGATGTGCTGCTGCAGATGCGAAGCGTGGTGGGCTTTCCGCAGGAGCATTACAGCGTACTGGGGATCAATAACCGGGATTTAACGACGATGACGGTGGATTTGCAGACGACCGGGCGGCTGTCTGAGATGGTGGAGAACAAGCGGGAGGTGGTCGCCGAGAGCGGGATTCGCACGCGGGAGGACGTGGAAAAGCTGATCCGGATGGGCGTGGGAGCGGTTTTGATCGGGCAGACGCTATGCGAGAGTGAGGATATCGCGGAGAAATTTGCTGAATTGTTTGGAAGGGCCTGAGGGTGGAATATGCGGCGTATATTCTAATCGGGCTTTTGATGGGCTTTACGGGAGGATTGATCGGGATTGGCGGGTCGATGGTGATGATTCCGCTGATGGCGATCCTTTTTGGGGAGAATCAGCACTTGTACCAGGCGTCGGCAATGATCTGTAATGTGTTTGTCGGATTTTCGGCGGCGATTTCGCACTGGCGGGCAGGCAAGCTGATGTTCAATGTGCTGACGTGGATGGTTCCGTTTGCGCTGGTTGCGGTGCTTTTGGGGGTTTGGGTAAGTAACCTGTCGTTTTTTTCGGGTGATCGGAGTTATCTGCTGGCGCGGATTTTCGGCGTATTTATGTTTTACGTGGTTGGGTATAACCTGCTCAAGCTGTACAAGGAGGTCACCGGGATGCATATCGAGCCGGAAGACCCCGATCATTTTGAGGTGACGAAGTTTCGCGGGGGTATTACGGGGCTTTTTACTGGCTTTTTTGCCGGGCTGCTTGGGATTGGTGCCGGCGGTGTCAGTACGCCGCTTCAGCAGGTGCTGATGAAGCTTCCGATCCGGCGGGCGATGAGTAATTCCGCGGCGAGTATGGTGCTGATGGCACTGGTCGGGGCGATTTATAAGAATGTTTCGCTGTCTCAGCATGGGATTAACCCGCTGGATTCGCTGAAAATGGCGGCTTTTTTGGTTCCGACGGCGTTTATCGGGGGCATGGCCGGGGGGCATTTGATGCATGTGCTGCCGCGTCGGCTGATTCGCGGGGTGTTTGTGGTGCTGATCTTCCTGGCGGCGGTGAAGATGATTACCGTGCGGTAAATTATTGCAGGTAATGAACTTTTCACGAGTTTGGGGGTAGATTTACTGGGATTAGAGGTTGAATTGTTGTATAATATACTTTTAAGGGTAGTAAATTTCCGCGAGGCAAATCGTACTTTATTACCTGGAAGATATTTGCCGCGGATAAAACGGGAATTTTCAATCGGAATTATTATAAATAATTAGCCCGGCGATGAAAATTGCGGGGTTTTTGTTTTGGATATAGCCTAATTGAATACAGGAAATGGCTGGTATCAGTAAGATGGGCGGTTTGGAGAAAAAGCTGACGAAAGAAATGTGCGAAGAGGCGGCACGGCAGTGTGCGTGTGCGAATTTTCGCAAGGTGACCCGCAAGCTGACGCAACTTTACGATGATTCCCTGAGCGAGATGGGGATTCGTTCAACGCAGCTGATCGTTTTGATTCATATCCGGATTCATGGTCCGACGAGTACGGCGGCCCTGGCGCGGGAGCTTTTGATGGAACGGTCGACGCTGTCGCGGAATTTGCGGCCGCTGGTGGAGCGGGGATTGGTGACCAGTCATAAAACGCCGACCGGGCGTGTGCAGAGCGTGGAGATTTCCAAGGCGGGGATGGAGGCGATCCTTGAGGCGGTGCCGCACTGGCAGAAAACGCAGGAGAAAATCGTTCAGGCGGTAGGCGCGAAGAACTGGGAGCGGATTCTGGGGGATTTAGACGCGGTGGTTGCGGCGTGTGAGTGACGCGGGTTTCTCCAATCTCGGTTGTTTTGTTTAACAGGCTCACTTGACAAATGGCCTGCGGCCTGCGGCCGGGGATAATTTAATCTGCGAGGGCGGAGCGCAACCTACGTTGCTGATTTTATCCAACGATAACCTACGAGACTGGCCCTGGTTTTGAGGGTATCGCAAAATGGGTGGCTGGATTCGCAAAATGGGAGATGAGATGCTTCGAGATGGGATTTTGGAGGAAGAAAGCTTGCAAAACGGGGGGTTGGAGGGTATGTATACAGGTCGTGTTTTATTTGTTTTTTGATTCGTTCAGGAGAAAATATGAAACGCTTTGCTTTGCTTTTTGTTGTAACGATATTGGTTATTGGCACTGGTTGGATTTTTGGTGGTTTGCGAATCAGCGAAGACCCGGGGGCATACGCGAGCCTGGATGAGACGTTTGCATGGAAGCTGCGGTGGCGGCTGGACGAACCGCTGGCCAAGGGGAGCGTTTTTGAGATTCGCAGCCGGAATATGAGGCGGTATTTCCGGTGGAAAAAGACCGGTTTTGTAATCAGTCATGCGGAGATCCTGGAGGAAATCCCAAGCTCGGGCGGGAATTTGTTCGGGAATACGACCTACGCGAATGTGCGGGGTCGGCTGGAACGGGACATGCGGATTGGAGATGTGATCGATATCCGGTTTGATTCCACGGCGTCGCATTTTGCGGGTCGCAATGACGAAATTTCGATCTGGGTTGCGCCAAGCGAGGACGGAGAGTACCGCAAGGTGGAAGATACGACGGTCGTGCTGGATGTGGCCGCCGGGCCGGTGTGCTATTTGTACATTTACTGCGAGCCGACGCCGGGGCCGGATGGGAAGATTCGCACGGTGATCAGCCCTGAGGATCGGTTCGGCAACGCGGCAACGTTCGCAAACGGGACGAAGGTGGGGCTTAACTGGATGGGGCAAAATCGCAGCGAGGAGGTTTTCAGTACGAAGGTGATTTACCTGGATGCGACGCGGCACGCGGTTTCGCGGGTTCAGGGTACGGTATCGTACAAGGACCTGGCGACGACGGAAGATATCGAGAACGGGGCGAAGGGATACGGCAGCGTTACAGTGACGTCGAACCCGGTGTGGCAGCGGTCCGGCACGGGCAAAGAGGCGGCGTTTGGTGAGTTCCACTGGCATACGGAATTCAGCGCGGACGGGGCGTATTCGACCCGGAATGCGCTGGCGTTCGCGCGGGACCAGATGAATATGGGCTACTGCATGTCGTCGGATCATACGCCGGTCAATGACTGGGATGAGATCGTGGCGGCGCATGAGGAATTTAACCGGGATGATGAGTTTGCAACGCTGTTCGGCTGGGAAAAGAGTACGAAGTGGGGGCATGAGAATTACTACTTTACGGATCCGTATCATTTTGTGAATCCGCAGAACCCGGAGGGGCCACTGATGGGCAACGGCTGGGAGGATGAGCTGTGGGTGCTGCAAAAGACGCTGGACCGGCAGATCTCCAAGGCGCAGGATTTTATGGCGATTCCGCATCATACGAATGTGTCGGGGGCTCCTCACTGGTTTGCGTACCCGTTTGACAAGGTCCAGCCGAGCGAGTATCACCGGCTGATCGAGGTATTCCAGTGCCGGGGCAACCAGGAGCGAGAGGAGTATCCGGGCAAGCTGTGGCGGACGTGGCGGGCTTGGCATTTTAAGAATAACGCCTCGGTTCAGCATGCACTGGGCCGCGGGTTCAAAATGGGATTTACTGGGGGGACGGATAACCACGCGGCGTATCCATCGAAGGCATTCTGCTCGGATTCGGGCTATGGCAAGATGCCGCTTAATTCTACGGCGCTGACGGGTGTGTGGGCCGACCGGGTAACGAGGCAGGGGATTTTTGACGGGATGTTTGCGAGAAGCACGTGGGCGGTGTGGGATACGCGGGCACTGGTGAGCTTTTCGATCGACGGCACGGCGATGGGCGGTGAGATGAACGCGGCCAGGGGCGAGAAGCTGACCGCGAAGGTGCGGATCAGCGCGGAGGCGCCGCTGGAGACGATTGAGATTGTGTCCGGTGGAGATGTGACCTGGAGCGGCGCAAGCAAGACGATGGACTATAACGAAACGATCGAGCTGGACGGCCCGGCAGAGGGTGATACGTATTATTACCTGCGGGCGGTGCAGGAGGACGGGGCTTTGATGTACGCAAGCCCAGTGTTTGTGAGTGTGAAATAGAGACGGCATTTTTTCAGGGATACAACAATGGCGTATACGATTGGTTTGGATTACGGGACAAATTCGGTTCGGTGCATTGTGGTCAATGCCGCCAACGGGGCGGAGGTCGCAGAGGATGTTTTCAATTACCCCTCGGGCGAGGCGGGGATCTTGCTGGACGCGGGGGACCATAACGTCGCGCGGCAGAACCCGGCGGATTATCTCGCGGGACTGGAGACGACAGTGAAAAATGCGCTGGCCGGGGCGAAAAAGGCGGATCAAGATTTTGACGCTGCCCGGGTGATCGGGATCGGGGTGGATACGACGGGATCGACCCCCCTGCCGGTGGATAAGAAGGGAGAGCCTTTGGGATTGAAGCCGCAGTTTGCGGACAACCTGAACGCGATGGCGTGGCTTTGGAAGGACCATACCGGGCACGCGGAGGCGGCGGAGATTACCGAGCTGGCGGAGAAGGAGCGGCCGGAGTATTTGGCCAAGTGCGGGGGGACGTATTCGTCGGAATGGTTTTTCAGCAAGCTTTTGCACTGTTTGCGGGTGGATGCGGAGGTGTTTGACGCAGCGCACACGTGGGTGGAGCATGCGGATTATATGACGGGGCTTTT
Organism: uncultured Pirellulales bacterium; assembly: GCA_964454745.1. Classification (GTDB taxonomy): domain Bacteria; phylum Planctomycetota; class Phycisphaerae; order Sedimentisphaerales; family Anaerohalosphaeraceae; genus CAYVUI01. The sequence continues at coordinate 9,537 of CAYVUI010000082.1, forward strand.
GACCGGGACGAGCGATCCGAAGGTGATCAAGCGGTGCCGGTGCGCAGCGGGGCATAAGGCGATGTTCTGCGAGGACTGGGGCGGGTACCCGGATGCGGAATTTTTGTCGAAGCTGGACGCAAAGCTGGGCAAACTGCGGGCGACGCTTAGCGACCAGACCTACGCGATTGACACTGCGGCCGGGCAGCTTTGTGATGAATGGGCGAAAAAGCTTGGTCTAAAGGCCGGGATCGCGGTGGCGATGGGCGCATTTGACGCGCATCTTGGCGCGGTGGGGTCCGGGATCGGCGAGGGGACGCTGGTTAAGATCCTCGGGACCAGTTCGTGTGATATGGTGGTCGCGCCGAATTCGCAGAAGCTGCCGGACATCCCGGGGATTTGCGGGATCGTGGACGGCTCGATTCTGCCGGGCTTTTTCGGGCTCGAAGCGGGTCAGTCGGCGGTTGGCGATATTTATAACTGGTTCGTCAATTACATCCAGCCGGGCGGCAAGGCGGCTGGCGACCACGCGGCACTGACCGAAAAGGCGGCGAAGCTAAAACCCGGCCAATCGGGGCTGCTGGCACTGGACTGGAACAACGGCAACCGGACGGTGCTGGTGGATCAGCGTTTGACAGGGCTGCTTTTGGGCCAGACGCTGCATACGAGGCCGGAGGAGATTTACCGGGCACTGATTGAGGCGACGGCGTTTGGGGCGCTGACGATTATTAACCGGTTCGAAGAATACGGCGTGAAGATTCGCGAGGTGGTCAATTGCGGGGGGATCGCGGAGAAGAACGCAATGCTGATGCAGATATACGCGGATGTGACGGGCCGGGAGATGAAGGTGTCGCGGTCGGCGCAGACGTGTGCACTGGGTTCGGCGATTGCGGCGGCGGTGGTCGCTGGCAAGGTGGCCGGCGGCTATGACAGCTTTGCCGATGCGCAGCAGGCGATGACGGGCGTTAAGGAGGTTACGTATAAGCCTATCGCGGAGAACCGGAAGGTGTACGCCGAGCTGTATAAGCTGTACAAGCAGGTACATGACGCGTTCGGCATAGCGGATTGTGCGGGCAAGCTGGGCAACGTAATGAAGGATCTGCTGGCGATTAAGGAAGGTGTGCGGGTATGAGTGTGCTTGCGGAACTCAAAGAGCGTGTTTGCGAGGCGAATATCGAGCTCAAACGGCAGGGGCTGATTTTGTTTAGCTGGGGCAATGTCAGCGGGATTGACCGGGACCAGGGGCTGGTGGCGATCAAGCCCAGCGGCGTTTCGTATGATGCGCTTGGGCCGGGTGATATCGTGGTGGTGGACCTGGAGGGCAAGGTGGTGGAGGGAGCGATGCGGCCGTCTTCGGATACGCCGACGCATTTGGAGCTGTACCGCAGCTTTGGGGGCATAGGCGGGATATGCCATACGCACTCGAAGTACGCGACGATGTGGTCGCAGGCGTGCCGGGATTTGCCATGCTTTGGCACGACGCACGCGGATAATTTTTACGGCGCGGTGCCGGTAACGGCAGTAATGACGGCCGGGCAGATCGAGGGTGATTACGAGGGCAATACGGGCAAGGTGATCGTCGAGCGGTTCGCGGGCCTGAACGCGATGCAGATGCCGGCGGTGCTGGTGGCCAACCACGGGCCATTTACCTGGGGGGCCAGTGCGGAAAAGGCGGTGGAAAACGCGGTTGTGCTCGAAGAAGTGGCGCAGATGGCGATTGGGACTTTGCAGATCAACCCAAAGCAGGAGGGGATCTCGCAGGTACTGCTGGACAAGCATTTTTTACGCAAGCACGGAAAGGACGCGTATTACGGCCAGGACACATGAGGGTGATACATATCAGGTTTTTGGTGGGCACGGCCCACCCTACTGCCTTAGGCAGATAAATATTCGCTGTGCGTTATTTTGATCGGGCTGTACATGGAACTCAAAGTGATTTCTGCGGACAATAATACCGCGTGGGCGGAGCCCAGGGGTGCCCTTCGGGCAAGAGAGGAGAGATTAGAGAGTGGAGAGTGGAGAGTGGAAAGTGGAAAGTAAAACGGGAAATTGTTGACTGTCGCTATTTAATTAAGGATAAAAGATGATACCGAATTTGAAAGAATATGAGATCTGGTTTGTTACGGGTTCGCAGCATTTGTACGGCGACGAAACATTGCGGCAGGTGGCGGCAGATTCGCAGGAGATTGCGGAGTCCCTAAATGGTCACTCGTCGATTCCATGCAAGGTGGTTTTCAAGCCGACGGTTACGACGCCGGAGGAGATTACCAACTTGTGCGTGGAGGCGAATTCGTCCAGCCAATGCGCGGGGCTGATTTTGTGGATGCATACGTTTAGCCCGGCCAAGATGTGGATCGCGGGGCTAAACGCCCTGGCCAAGCCGTTTGTGCACCTGCATACGCAGTTTAACCGGGATATCCCGTGGGACAGCATCGACATGGACTTTATGAACCTCAACCAGTCTGCGCACGGCGGGCGGGAGTTTGGGTTCATCTGTTCGCGAATGCGGATCGAGCGCAAGGTGATCGTCGGCCACTGGCAGGACGCAGAGGTGGTGCGGGGTCTGGATGTATGGATGCGGGCGGCGTGCGCGTGGCAGGACTGGCAGGGAATGAAGGTCGCGCGGTTCGGCGACAATATGCGCGAGGTGGCAGTGACCGAGGGCGACAAGGTCGAGGCGCAAAAGCAGTTGGGCTATTCGGTCAACGGCTACGGCGTGGGGGACCTGGTCGCGGTGATACAGGGGATGGGTGACGGTGAGATCGACGCGGTGCTGGCGGATTACCAAAAGTGTTACGAGGTGGTGGGGGATATCAAGAGTGAATCGATCCGGGAATCGGCGCGGATCGAGGCGGGCATGCGAAAGTTTTTGCAGAACGGCGGCTTTTCTGCCTTTACCACGACGTTTGAGGATTTGCACGGGCTCAAGCAATTGCCGGGGCTGGCGGTGCAGCGGCTGATGGCCGAGGGGTATGGTTTCGGCGCGGAGGGCGACTGGAAGACGGCGGCGCTGGTGCGGGCGATGAAAGTCATGGCGGCGGGCCTGGAAGGCGGGACTTCGTTTATGGAGGATTATACGTATCACCTGGACCCCAAGGATCCGATGGTGCTCGGGGCGCATATGCTCGAGGTGTGTTCGTCGATCGCGGGGGGTAAGTGCCGGCTGGAAGTGCATCCGCTGGGGATCGGGGGCAAGGCGGACCCGGCGCGGGTGGTCTTTAATGTGCCCGAGGGCGACGGGGTCAACGCTACGCTGGTGGATATGGGCGGACGGTTTCGGATGATCGTGAATCCGTGTAAGGTGGTCTCGCCGGGATATGACCTGCCAAAGCTGCCGGTGGCGCGGGTGCTGTGGAAGCCTCTGCCGGATCTGAAGACGGCGGCGAGTGTGTGGATTTTAGGCGGCGGTGCGCATCATACGGGGTTCAGTATGGCCGTCGGCGCCGAACACCTCGAGGATTTCACGTCAATGGCCGGGATCGAGTATCTGCCGATTGATGAGGAGACGACGATTGGCGAGTTTAAGAACCTGTGCCGCTGGGGTGATTTGTATTATTCGATGAAACGCTGAATGCGCCCTTACTAAAGAAACGCTGATTACGCGGATTTCGCTGTTTTTTCTTATTTTTCTTATTTTTCTTATTTTTTTTCTTTGCCTTTGAAGAATTGCTCTTCTGTGAAGATTTTCTGCCAGAGACTCTTTTCTACTATATAGTCAACGATTTCAGTTGGAAGCTTGTGCCAATGCGTATTCGGTGAAAAACGGGCATTCTCAAAGAGAAAAGCATGCTCATTGAGGCTTTCAATATCCGGGGCATCGTAAAGGATGAGCTTGGGTTCGAGGTTTGCCTGCTGCATTCTTTCGTGAGCAAGAACGAGGTCGTTCCACATTTCCACAATCATTTCAGCGGTTTTGATATCTTCTTTAAGAAATCCAGCCATTTCCAGGTCCTTGCCGTGTCGATGAGGAGCCAGAAAACTTGAATAGCTGTGGACGGGGTGACGTAAATAGAAGAGTACATTCTTGATCTGCAGTTCCAGGAAGATATCCCATATCGCAATCCATGTCACCAGCGTAAGGCCGGGCTTTTGCCTGCGGTACTTGACAAAATCGATCATATTCTCACGAATTGACTTTTCAGGCGACATTGTATAACCGCTCTTTTTTTTGAATTCTTTTATATGATCGAGATTCGGCTTTTCCTGCGGGCTCTTGATTTTGCAGAATTGCTTTCCCGGGTGGGGATGCGGTTTCATGGTTTCCGGCCGGCAAACTTTATGGCTGATTCTCTTGCCAATCGCCTGAATAAGCCATAGATTCCCGTAAAACATGCGACGTGCATTTTGAAGGAGGTGACAAGTACCGCCACCTCCAGTGCCTACGACAAAAATATGATCCATTTTTCGCTCTTTTCGATGGATGTTGCCAGATATTTTTATTTTATCATATCCGGAATTATCCTCGTTTGCGAGCAAAAAATGCTCCAAAACCTAAAAGAACAACTCCCAAAGGCTCTGGAACGGGGGTAATTTTGTAAATCAGGGTCTCATTGCTCGTATCATTCCATTCCATTGCATACATAGCACCCTCAGGGCCAAGGTGAATCGTTGTCCATGGCTCAGGGAAAAGAGCGATAGATTCGGCATCGTTCATACCGTTTAGCATATACAGTTTCCACCATTGGCCTTCTTCGGCACCCGTAAAGAACATGGAACCATTGAAAAGACCGTCAGGATTATCAATCATCAGCCCTGCAGATTGTGCAATTTGATAGTATTGAGTTGCGGAACCATCTGTTTCAATCTGAAAAACACCGGTATAGTTTTGATTATCATATGTACCTGCCGAATACATTTTTCCATTGTATTTTGTGCCGGGATCAAAAACAAATGAACGTATGGAACCAAAACGCTCATACCAGTAAGAAGAAAATGTTGTAGCAATTCCCCCAGCAGAAACAGTTCTTACAACCAAGTCATGTGCACTGTTGTCAATATACATCTTGCCGTCATAATTTCCAACCGTATCTATTGCAAGAGCAGAAGGCTGGTCTACACCACCGGCAAAATGGGAGGTATTACCGGCAAGATCAATTTTTGTAATTTCTCCTTTTGGATAATAGGTTCGGTTATCAGCATCACTTAGATAGAGATAATCCCCAAAATCTCCACCGTCTGCATATTGAATTCCCATTGGACTCCAGAGATCAGAAACAAAAAGGGAATCGTTTTTCAGAGTATCTACCTTTACGACAGAACCATCCTGGCTGAATCGAGTGTCATGATGAGTTACATAAATCTCGCCATCCGGGCCAAAGCAAAAGTCATGGCTGGCACCATAGCTTGAGGTGCTGTATTGAGCGTAAATTTCTGCCTGGTAGTTTGGATTTGTGACGGTCAGGGCGAGGGCCTGTGTTGAGAGAAGTGCCGCGGTGAGGATGTAGAGTACTTTTTTCATGTTGTTCCTTCCTTTCCGGTTTTGCGCATAGAATGCGCTTTTCAAGAAATTCAGGAGAAAACCTCGATGTGGGGGTTTCCTCCTCCACCAATACCTCAAAATTAACAAAGTTTACCTATTTTGTCAAGAGGGATTGCAAAAACTTCATTCCGCATTCATAGTATTTGGATAAGCTATGTGTTTTATGCACTTTTTGGCTGCTGGGGGGCGAGAATCAGGGTTTTTGATTCGGCCGGGGTTTCTATTTGTGGGAAAACGGGTATAATCCGGCTTTTACTAAGCTTTTTGATGATAGGATTGAATTTTGCTGAACGAATATACCGAATTGCTGAGTTGTTTTGAACTGGGGGATATGGAAGCTTTTTACGTCCGGGATCGGGAGACGGGCTGTGTGGGGCTGATGGTGCTGCCGGCGGGGATGAAAGAGCAGGCGGTTTCGCCGCGGGGGCTTTTGCCGCAAACGGTAGAGATCCGCAACTTCCTGGTGCCCAAGATGCGTGCGGATTTTGTGGACAGCCTGGTGCAATTGAAGTGCGTTGGCGATGCGTACCCGGGCGGATTTTCGCAGGGGCGAACGATGCGAAACAGCGGTACGGTGGATTTACTGACGTACCAGGGGCAGGATGTACAGGAGGACGCGGAAAAGACAGTGATCACGACGCGGCTGGGGATTGAGGGTCGGCTGGCGTGCGAGCATGTGCTGTGCAGGTATGCGTGCGAAGATGTGCTGCGCGTGAAGGTGAATTTTCGCAATGTGTCGGATTCCGTGGAGCGGCTTGAGATGCTGGCGGCGTTTTCACTGTGGGGGATTACGCCGTTTGACGAGGGGGACGCGAGCGGAAAGCTGAGGCTGAACCGGTTCCGGACGAACTGGAGTACGGAGGGCCGGCGGGAGAGCAGGCTGCTCGAAGAACTGCATATCGAGCGGAGCTGGTCGGGGCACCCGGCAATTGGCGAGCGGTTCGGACAGGCGGGCTCGATGCCGGTGCGGGAGTATTTTCCGTTTATGGCGGTGGAGGATACGAACGTGGAGGTTTGCTGGGGTGCGCAGCTAACCGAGCCGGGCTCGTGGCAAATGGAGGTGCGCAAGCAAGGTGACAAGGTGTGCCTTTCGGGCGGTTTGGCGGACCGGGAGCTTGGACACTGGATGAAAGAGGTCGGGCCGGGAGAGAGCTTTTCGACGCGGGAGGCGTTTATCAGTGTGTGCCGCGGGGATTGGGAACTGTTGTGCGAGCGGCTGCTAAGTGGGCAAAAGCGGGCGGCGGAGGCTGCGCCGGCGATTGAGAAGGATATGCCGATTGTGTTTAACGAATGGTGCACAAGCTGGGGGAACCCTTCGCAGGCGGGCCTGGAGAGGCTGGCGGACCGGCTTACGGGGACAGGGATTGAGTACCTGATGGTCGACGCGGGGTGGTACAAGCAGGAGGGTTCTTCGTGGGATAAGGCGCAGGGTGACTGGAAGGTATACGAGAAGGATTTTCCGGCGGGGATCAAGGCCGCGGCGGACGCGATTCGGGCGCGGGGGATGGTGCCGGGGCTTTGGTTTGAGTTTGAGGTCGTGGGGACGGATGCGGAGGCGATGGGGCTTTCGGAGCATTTTTTGAAGCGGGACGGCAAACCGATCCGGGCGGGCGAACGGTACTTCTGGGATTTTCGCGATCCGTTTGTGATCGAGTATTTGAGCGAGCGGGTAACCGGGCTGCTTAAAGAGTGCGGCTTTGGGTACCTCAAGATCGATTACAACGAAACGATCGGGATTGGCGTGGACGGGGCGGAATCTCTGGGAGAGGGACTGCGCGAGCACCTGGAGGGCGTGGAAGAATTCATGCGGAGCCTTCGCAGGGAGATTCCGGAACTGGTGATCGAGGTGTGCTCGTCGGGCGGACATCGGCTGGTGCCGGGGATGCTGGCGCTGGGGAGTATGTGTTCATTTTCCGATGCGCATGAGACGGTGGAGATACCGCTGGTGGCGGCAAGCCTTGGGTATTTTGTCCTGGGCCAGCAGCTCCAGGTTTGGTCCGTGCTGCGGAAGACGGATGATATGAAGCGGGCGGTGTATTCGCTGAGTGCGACCTTTTTGGGGCGGATGTGTATTTCCGGGGATGTGTACGACCTGGACGCTGCGATCTGGGATAAGACGATCGAGGCGACGGAATTGTACAAGCGGGTGTGCCATATTATCCGGGATGGTTCGATGCGGCGGCTGGGCGGTGATACACTAAGCTGGCGGTACCCGAGGGGCACACAGACGGTGGTGCGGATGCTTGATGATAACAGCGAGGGGGTTTTGGTTCTGCACCGGTTTAAGGCGGAGGATGGGGAATTTAGCATTGAGCTGCCGTTAGAGGGGATGGAGATTGGAACGGTCTTTGCCGGCGGTGAGATCGGGGCGAAAATTGAGGGCAAAATGTTTACGTGCCGGCTGGATGAGGATTTTTCCGGGTGCGTGGTGCATTTGAGGAAAGAATAAAGGAACGGTCTTCGAACGCGTTTTTATATCCGCGGTGCGTACTTTCGACCATTATACACAAGAAACTCAAAATGGATTTTGGCAGATCGTGTTCGGAGAGGATTTGATAGTAGAAAGTTGAGAGTAGATTGGAGAGTTGATTGTGGAATGGCCTTCGGCCATGTTTTCTTAATCAGCGTGGGCGGAGCCCACCCTACCAGCGACGGGTGCCAAATGTGATTTTATGAGGTTTATGGTGGGTATAACCCACCCTACTTTGCTGTTTTAGCGTTTGATTCCCTTGGGTTCCTGAAGGCCGGAACGGCCGTTGGACTGCTGGAAATCGAGCAGGATTTTCGCGATGACCCTGGGATCGTCCTCGACGCAGAATACGTCCATATCCTCGGGGGAGATGAATTCGTATTCCCGCAGCATGACCTGCTTGATCCAGTCGATCAGGCCGGACCAGAATTCGCTGCCGACGAGGATGACCGGGAAATAGGCCTGTTTTAGGGTCTGGATGAGTACAAGGGCCTCGAAGAGTTCGTCCATTGTGCCGAAACCGCCGGGCATGACGACGAAGCCGTTGGCATACTTTAGGAACATGACCTTGCGGCAGAAGAAATAGCGGAAATGCAGGGTGATATCCTGGTAGACATTGGGACGCTGCTCCTGGGGCAGATCGATGTTGAGGCCGACGCTTTTACCGCCGACTTCCTGTGCGCCGCGGTTGGCGGCTTCCATGCACCCCCCGCCGCCGCCTGTGATCACGGCAAAGCCGGCCTTCGCAATCTCCGCACCGACTTCACGAGCCATGCCGTAATATTTCCCATCCTCTGGTTCACGTGCCGAACCGAAGACCGACACGGCTGGACCAATCGAAGCCAGTTCTTCAAAACCCTCTACAAACTCCGCCATGATCCGAAAGATACGCCACGGTTCATCTGCACTGAGCAGGCTGGGATGCGTCTGCGCCATTGATTTACTTCTTTCTAATAATGTACTGGTACTGGTCATAGTATTGTGTATATCGGCTCAAGTGTCAAGAATCTGGAACAAAATCCACTGCAAACGCCAAGAATCGGTGTTTTTCGGCGTAAAATAAACTTTGGGCAAAACGTTATCGGACGCTTTTGACATTCCAAAGCGGCTAAGTGCCACTTTACCACAAGTCGGGATCGAAGGCCGAGGGGCAGTAGTCGGTGATCGGGCAGTTGTCGCAGTCGGGTTTTCGGGCGTTGCAAACACGCCGGCCGTGGAAGACGATCAGGTGCGACCACATCGTCCAGCCACCCCACTTCTTTTGGGGGACGATTTCGCGGAGGTCGAATTCGAGCTTGACGGGATCGTCGTTTTCGCTAAGGCCCAGCCGGCGGCTCAGGCGGATGACATGGGTATCACAGACGATACCGGGGGTATCGAAGCAGTTGCCGAGGATGACATTGGCGGTTTTGCGGCCTACGCCGGCCAGGGAGAGCAGGCCTTCCATATCGCCGGGGACTTTACCGCCGTGGTCGTGGATGACGGAATTGGCCATGGCGATAATGTTTTTGGCCTTGTTGCGGTAGAAGCCGGTCGAGCGGATGTCCTGTTCGAGCTCGGAGGGCTCGACATTGGCGAAGTGCTCGGGCGTCGGGTACTTGGGAAAGAGGTCTTTGGTGACGATGTTCACCCGCTCGTCGGTGCACTGGGCGGCCATGATGGTCGCAACCAGGAGCTGGAAAGGATTGTCGTGGTCGAGCGAGGTTTTGGCGTCGGGGTGGGTCTTCAGCAGGATGGGAAAGATCTTCTGGACACGCTGTTTGGCCTCGGCAGGATCGACCTTGATGCGTTTTTTAGGCTTCTTCGCCTTACCTGCTTTCTTTGCGGTTTTCTTTACCGCTTTTTTGACGGCCTTTTTCGCAGTTTTCTTTTTGGTTGTCTTCTTTGCCATGGGCGGCCTCCCTGGGGTTGTGCTTATTCCTCGAAGAGTTTCACGATCTTTTGGGTATCGGGCTCCTCGATGATTCCCTTTTCGGTAATGATGCCGGTGATCAGGTCGGCGGGGGTGACATCAAAGGCGGGATTGTACACGCCGACACCGTCGGGCCCGGTTTTACAATCGCCAAAGCCGAGGACCTCCGCGGGGGATCGCTGTTCGATGGGGATTTTGCTGCCGGAATCGAGTTCCATGTCGAAGGTGCTGGTCGGGGCGGCGATGTAGAACGGCACATTGTGACGTTTGGCCATGACGGCCAGGGGATAGGTTCCGATTTTGTTGGCGGCGTCGCCATTGGCGGCGATGCGGTCGGCCCCGGTGATGACGAGCTGGACGTCGCCGTTTCGCAATACGGTCGCGGCCATGTTGTCGCAGATGAGCTTTGTCTCGATGCCGGTCTGGGCCAGTTCCCAGGCGGTGATCCGTGCGCCCTGGAGCAGCGGACGGGTTTCATCGGCGAAGACGCGGAAGCAAATGCCGTTTTCGTGGGCAACGTACATCGGGGCCAGCGCGGTGCCGATACCGGATGTAGCGAGCGCGCCGGCATTGCAGTGGGTCAGCAGGCCCATTTGCCTCCGGATGAGTTTTGCGCCGTGCTGACCGATGGCCCGGCACATCTGCTGGTCTTCGCGGCAGATGGTATGGGCTTCTTCGAGCAGTGCTTCACGGAACTGGACGGGGGTTGTGTCCGGCTCATCGTCGACCAGGTTCTCGGCGAACTGAACCATGCGGTTCAGTGCCCAGAAGAGGTTAACCGCGGTCGGCCGGGAGGTGGCGAGATATTCGGACTGCTTTTTCACCTGCGTGAGGATTTCATCGATTTCTGTCTCTTCGGGCTGCTGGACGGCCAGGCAGATGCCATACGCCGCCGAGACACCAATGGCCGGTGCGCCGCGGACGGCAAGGGTCTGGATGGCATAAAAAAGCTGTTCGACCGTGCGGCAGTTTAGATGCTCGAAGGTGCCGGGCAGCTTTCGCTGGTCGATCATTTCGAGTGTTCCGTCGATGCCGCCTTTCCATTCGAGAGTTTTGGGGATCACGCTGACTCCTTTTTCGCGTCTTCGAGCAGTTTTTCTTTAAGATAACGGGCGGTGTAGGAATTTGCAACCTTGATGATCTCTTCGGGGGAGCCCGAAGCGATGACCTGTCCGCCGTTGTCGCCACCCTCAGGGCCGAGGTCGATGATGTAGTCGGCCATTTTGATAACGTCGAGGTTGTGCTCGATAACGATGACGGTGTTGCCCATGTC
>CAYVUI010000083.1:0-1657 GCA_964454745.1 uncultured Pirellulales bacterium
GAACATAACACGCTTAATATAAAAGACTTAAAACTTTTTCTGGGACGACTATTTATTCTATTTGTTCACACGCATCGGTGCGATTCTCTAACAAAGCGAGTTTGACGACATGGATAATTTCAAGGCTCCGAACAGACACGACCTGGTGCCAGGGAGAGTAAAGACTGCCAAAGAACTGGAAAGAATTACTCTGCCTGGGTGAATTGCGTTATGAACTCCACCGTCTTTTTTACGGTCCCTTCTCCCGCGCGGGGATGCAGGGGTAAATTGACAGTTTCCCGGCTAGCCTTCTCGGCTTGTGGGCACATCCCGATTTTGTAACCATAAGGTTCGAGAGGGGTTTCCTCCGGGTGGAGGGGGCTTTCAAACCAGCTTCCAAGCTCGATCCCATGTGAGGCCGCCTGCTCAAGGGCTTTTTTCTTTTCGGTAATGCGAATTGGATATCTTACCATTACCGGTTCCATAATCCCTTTATTGTAATTACGAACGGCCCAGCCTTTCTCAGCCAACAGCCGGTCGTACAACTCCGCCATTTGGATGCGATGCTCGATATTTTTCTGAAGTTTCTTTAGCTGTTTTAATCCTGAACCGGCCTGTACGCTGCTCATCGCTTTGAAAAATCCCTCCGGCATTACCGGTTCAAATTCACAGGTGCTTGATGAACCGACAACGATACCTTTGCGTGTAAGAAATCGAAAGAGGTTCTGTGCCAGTGCTGTTGTACGCGGGTAAATGAAGGTTCGGTACACCAGCAGTTGTGCAGTGAGCATCAACTTGTCTTTACCGGTAGGCTGGGTAATATCCCGGCAGACGGTCTCAATCTTTTGAGCGAGTTCAGCGTCGTTTGTAATTGCCATGCCGCCAAGGCCCGTGGTGAAAGGCTTATTCCACTGGAATGAAAAATACGCAGATTGCCCCATCGATCCCAGCAGATGCCCCTTGTATTTTGAACCGAGCGAAAGGCAGCAGTCCTCGATGACGGGGATGTTACGTTGCCGGGCGATTTGCAGAATTGCATCCATGTCACAGGCATATCCATAGGTATGCTGTGCAATAATCGCTTTGGTTTTTTCTGTGATCGCATTTTCGACCAGTTGGGGACGCATGTTAAAGGTGTCCGGTTCGATATCTACGTAGACCGGCCTGGCACCGACATACGTGATGGGATTTACGTCCATGACACAGGTGTAGCCGGGCAGAATGATTTCATCACCTTCTGATACTTTCATGGCACGCAGGATCGCGTATAAAGCCACCCGCGCTTTCCAGAAACTGAATGCATGTTCCGCTGAAAAAACCCGTGCAAAATTCGATTCAAAGATTTTCTGTTTGCTTGTGTTTTCTGACATAATATTTTCCAGGTTTCATTTTTTCTCAAAGGCGGAAAGTCGGTGGGTTTTCAAAATAGGGAGAATCTCTAAAAGTTTACAGAAAGAAAAGGAAATTGGGGCAATCCTGCGGGCAAGCGGAGGAAGCAATGTGAGTTTTTTACTCAGACATTTGCTGCTTGGGAAATATGTTTTCAGCTCACTTAATGGAACCGCACCTACATCCTTGTTATACGGATTGTCCACAACAAAATCATAGATGATAACCCAGCCGCCCGGTTTGAGCATACGCATGGCTTCCGAGCAGATATTTTCTCGGATTTGCTTAT
>CAYVUI010000083.1:1667-20582 GCA_964454745.1 uncultured Pirellulales bacterium
TTTACAGCATTTCTTTTCCGCAACAGGAACTATCTAATACACTGCTTAGGCAGGTAAACATAGTTACAAGATCAAATGAGCCTTCCTCGAAAGGGCAATTCTCAGCAGAGCAGCATGCAAAATGCATTGCGGGCAGAGACTCTTTGGCATGCGCAATTCTTTTTTCGAGAATATCAATGCCGTAACAGTTATTCATCGGGACACCATACCTCACGAATGGCACCAGGGTCCCCCCGGCACCGCAGCCGATATCCAGCACTCGCCTGCCGGAAAGATTGCTAACAGTCTTTTCCAGCATGGACAGCAATACCCTTTCACGTTCCTGGAACATGAAAATAGCGGATTTATTGAACACGGAATAGCGTTCTTTTATCCGGTTATCTTCACGCCTGGCATAAGCCTGCTCTACTCGCTGGCGGTCATTTAAATTGGAGTTTTCAGTCATAAGATGTCCAATATGGTATTTTTTAGGCAATCTGCAAGGAAATCAGACTTACCTCGATATTTTCTGCTTTTGTGTATCGATCCCTTTGCCCTTCATGAGAACGAATCGAATTATACCCCACAGGCTGCCGATCCCGTAGGCAAAATGCAAAATAAAGAAAATAAGTGGTGCAAGCAGTCCGCAGGCAAAGCCGGATTTCATTCCCACATGTACCGCGCCTGCCAGCACCCCCAGGCCATAGAGAAGCAGTTCAAGCCCAAAAAGATAGAGGATTGGCCGGAAAAAGAAGGATCCCAAGCCCAGCATTAAAATGGAGAGCACAAATCCAAGCGGAATCACCTGCCGAATTGTTGCGGGACGTTTATGCTTCTGCATCGTCCGGATACGCCAGAAACCATACTGAAAATACTGCCGCCAGAGCTTTGGAATACTGCCTCTTGAATAATAGGTACTGTGAATCTGGGGGGTCATAAATATTTTTCCGCCCGCAAGTACAAGTCTCATATTCAACTCATCATCCTGGTTTCGAACAAGCTGTTCATCGAACAGACCTATTTTGTCGAATACCCACTTCCAGTATGCTCCAAAAGCAATGGTATCCACATACCCTTCATAATTTCCAAGCCTGAACATCGCATTACCGACACCCACCGGACTGCTCATTGCAGCAGCAATAGCTGTGCCCATAAAATTTGTTCCAATTGTTTTAATCGGACCACCAACACACCATGCTTCTTTAGCGTCAACAAGATATTGTATGTTTTTAGAAATAAAATCACTTGGAACTTCCGCATGTCCATCAATACGAATAATAATGTCCCCCTTAGCTGCCGCAATACCAATATTCATGGCAGGGCCAACTACTTTTTGCGGATTGTCTAAGAGACGAACATTGGGAGACTCTTTTTCAATCTGTTCGATAATTTCGCGTGTTCCATCATCACTCATACCATCCAGTAGAAGCACTTCATAATAATCGGAAGGATAATCATTAGACAGTACGGATCTTATACACTGCTCGATAAAATCGGCTTCATTTCGACAGGGTATTAATATACTGACAAATGTGTTATCATGTTTCATTTTTGTCTACTTTTGCAAGAATGATTTTTAAATATATCTTTCATAAATGTGCATATTTCTTCTGCATGTATATCTCTATTGTAATGCTTCTCAGCAATTATTCTGGCATTTTGGCTCATTTCTATCTGTTTTTCATTATTTTCATACAGGAATGTAACATTATTTATAAATTGCTCAAGATGACACTGACAAATTCCCAAACCCGCATTATTCTGCTCAATAGCTTCTCTCTGCCAGCCGGAATAATTCAGTAATACAGGCTTGCCCGCAGCAAGGGAGTCAAAAAACTTGTTTGCAGAATTATGCTCCAGGATGGGATAATCTGCAAATATTACCATTGAGACATCACAGGCTGCTACATACCGAGGTAAGTCATTTTTGTTAATGGATCCAAGTAATTCGATATTTCTTAGCCCTTTTTTTTCGATCATTTTTTGAATTATTGGACGCTGGGAACCATCACCAATGATAACGAAATGGATATCCTGAATATCTTTTAACTGGTCCGCTGCATTGACGACAAACTCCAAACCATTTGCTTTGCCCATGGCACCAAAATGCATGAGCACAAATTTTTTCTCCCAGTCATGCTCTTTGCGAATGGGTGCCCCATCCATCTCAGGATTAAAACGATCCAGATCGCTGCAATTTGGAGCCACCAGGACCTGCCGCTTTTTTTTTCCAAGTACTCTTTTCACTCCTTCAGCCATTCCGGGCGAAAGAGCCACAATTCCACTGGAAGAAAGATAAATACGCCTTTCCAGCCAAAGCAGGGCCTTTTTTAAAACTGGATTTCTGATCACACCCAATTCGATTGGAATTTCAGGCCATTGATCACGTACTTCAAAAATGAATGGAATTTTCCTAAACCATTTGAGCAAAATGGCGGAAATACCCACTGTAAGCGGTGTGCTGGATGCATAGACGATATCTACATCAGGAACTCGCATACCCTGCACAAAAGCACAAAGAAAGTATTGGAAAAACGAAATAATTCTGCGAAAAAATGACTGCTTATTACTGTACCGAGATCCGACAATTCTAACGGCAATTCCTTCAATTTCCTGGGGCTTAGAACTGTATTCAAGCCCCCCGATATCGTAATGACCTGTTATTACAGTCACTTTGTGTCCTGCCTGGACCCATCGTTTGGCAAATTCATAAGATCGGGTGCCCGTGGAGCCTTTGGGAATGGCAAAATGCTGATGGAGATAGAGAATATGCGTCTTATTACTCCTGGACATCTATAATTGAATCATAATCCCACAAATCGGGTATTTCATATCCTTCTTCTTTTGCCCTGGCGAAGGGCCAGCCATAATACCATACTTCTTTCATCCGAACCGGCTGAATATCAGGAGAATAGGCAAAACAGCCTATGTCTCCTTTATGAGTTGACCGTTTTCTTCCAAAGAAATCTTTCTCTAAAAGATACTCAGATTTTGCTTCCCCTTTTCCAGAACTACCGGCAGATAAATAATATATTCCCTGTTGCGGCAGTAAAAAGGTTGGCTTCTTATATATATTTCCAATAATCCATTTATGATCTTGAGGCCATAACAGATTACCGCTTATTTTTACGTTCTCACTGTTACTGTCCTGCAAAAAGATGTTCGATTCAGGTATATAAGCCCATTTGTTATTAAATGCGATAATGTTATTGGCAACAATTTCATTTTCTGCCCTTGCCAAAACTATCCCATATCCATTATCCACAATTGTATTATGGATTATCCGATTTTTTCCTGCTGAATCCACAGGTGAAAATACGAGTACACCCGAACGAGTATTGCCATATATTAGATTGTTTTCAATAGTACTATTTTTTAGAGATGAATAGAGATGCAAACCATGCGCCGAATTGAATCTGACAATATTCTGCCGTATAATTAAATCATTCCCATCAGCATATACCCCATGATCATACTGAATGTGTTTGCCGTTAAACTCGATGAGATTTCGTTCAATTACCGATCCGTTTACATTATGTGCCTCAATCCCATTACCTGCATTACTATGAATCCAGCAATTTCGAATCACTGTATGGTTAGCATTAGATTTAATCCCAGTCAACATGGCTCCACTGGATGTTAATCCATCGATGATGACCCATTCACAGCCCCGATTTACATAGATATTATGCGTTGTTGATCCATGTAAAACAGCTCGATATTTTTTAAGGGACTTTAGCACGGTTGGATTGGTCGGACTTCCTTTGTGCTCAGGTCGTAAAGTAAACTGCCCTTCGGTATATATTCCCTGCATAAACAGAAAAGTATTTCCACCTCCAGTTTTTTGAATGGCCTGTCTAAAAGTTTTAAAAGGGTTAGTGGGTGAACCGGTCCCAATTGCAGTTCCTTTGGGACTGATGAAATAGGTTCCACCATAATTCGTTACAGTGAATATGCAAAGGTAAAGAAATGATAACAACAGTATCTTTCTTGGAATGTAAATCATATTATCTCTTTTACAACAATAAGATTAGATACAACGAAAAAATCAGGGTTTTGCAGCGTTTATCTGTACTGACTGCGGTTCCTCTATTTTTTCTTCTTCCAGTTCCAACTCTTGCATTTCAGGAAAAAATATTTTGTCAATATCCAGCGTTTCGATTTCATCAATTTTTACTTTAACATCCCTGGAGCTTCCCCAGCCTGCATTAGAAGAGGAACCTGACAACCCTCCACTTGATTGTCTATAGTTTGAAGAACTTGTTGAATCTGAAGATTCCGGGATTCTGGGTTGATTTGTATTCGTTGTTGATGTGCTGGTTTTATTGTTTTTTACAAAATTAAAAAATTCTTCGCTTTCTTCACTTCCTCCTCCTGAGTTATCTATAATTCCCCCTTCTTTTAGCAAAACAAATGCCTCGAAATAGGAATTCGAATTAATCGGAATGGTCAGTCCATCATAAGTACCTTGCTGATAATCTGATTCATAGTATTCAGCCGGTCGAATCAACTGGTAGCGTTCTCCAGGCTGGAGGAATTCACCGGGATTGAAATTAATGCGCATAATTCTTTTCCAGTTATAAATGGCCACATGAGCCCGGCTGGAATCATAAGCATTCTCAAGAAGAATTGCTGTAAATGGCTCTGATGTGGAAATTGCATCCACATCGGGATAGACAATGTTTTCAGATTGGTTGATTTGCTGCCATTGATGAAAAGTTAATTTTCCATTTAACATTATATTATTATTCACATAACAATCTTCATTCTCCGGCCCCCACAGATACCCAACAACCATATCGTCATCAAATAGGTAATTATCATAAATATAAATCGATTTAGCTGGATTATGCCCTCCAACAAGAAAATCTCTATTGTTATTATAGGAAATATTGTTTTTAACTAAATAATTCTTTAATTGCTGATTCACACCTGAGCCATAAATATGTAGGCCATAACCAACCTGTTTTGTAAAAATACAATTTGATACTATTTTTCCCCCGGTATTATTACTAGAATAGATTGCATGCCCGTCACCATCTCCATTTGAACCCCAATAGCCATTTTCATAAATAATACATCCATAAATCTCACTGTCGATGGCTTCCTGCCAAAAACCAATCCCAACGGTAGTACAATGATGAATCACAAGATTTATGTATTTACAATTGTTACTTTCTCGCATCCACAATCCACCATAGGGCCTTTCCAATCCTTCAGGCCATTGAACTTCTTGACCGCGGTCCATGGGACGGTTCATTGTTCGTGTCATATATGTATTCTCAGATACGGTAAGTTCCAGATCCCAAACCCACACATACTCACTGAATTTAACAAACAATGAATAGCCGTCAATGGTCGCTCGCTGCCCATCAGCAGGCTTGATTACAATCGGATTACCATCCTGCCCCTTCAAGCTCAAAAAGAGATATTGATGATCACTGCTGCGATTCGGGGCTTTATACGTACCTCCCTGGAGAAGAATCGTATCGCCCGGCATAACAGAATGGTCTCCTTTAAAAACGGAGACAATATCCAATGGAGCCCCGGAGGTCCCGGAGCCCAGGGGAGACCCCTGCGGAGCCACAATCCATTCTCTTCCAAATACCCCTGAAATAAAAAGAACCGTGACTATCTGTAAAAGCAACAAATTATTGTTTATTGAATTTTTAAACATCAAGCAGGTTCCTGTATATTAATTCCAGTTTGCCCATATTGGTAATACGATCACCAAATTGCTCTACTCTCCTCCTGTTTTTATCCAATACATCCGAAAACTTATGTGCATTACGGGTATATGTCATAATACACTCCGCCAATTGTTCTGGATTTGCCACTTTATGCAGCAAACCCGTTTTACCATCTTCCAGCCAGGAAGAATTGGCTGGAATCTCTGAAACGATCGGAAAACAACCACAAGCCATCGCTTCGAGCAGACACAGGCTCGTACCATCCCAAAGCGAAGCCGAAAGGTATATATCATTATCGGCAAGATAACCGTGCATCTGCGTATTATCACAGCCGCCGACAAAATTTATTTTTTCCGAAAGTCCCTTTTCAGCAGCCAACTGCTTGAGTTCACCCTCCAGTTCTCCATTTCCGACAAAAGTCATTTTAAAATCCTGACCCTGATTGTGCAGAATCTGTAGTCCCCTGATAATGGTGGGATGGTCATAGACACTCTCAAGGCGACGGGTATTTACCATCCGAAGTGGACGACCTGGAGCATATACCTTTTTTGGTGAAAATGCAAATTTGTTCGTATCAACCCCCAGGGTTAATACATGCGTTTTTGCCTCCGGAATCCCCAGATCAAGCACCATCCCTTTTAAATCCTCGGAAACGACATTCACAAAGGCCGCCTGCTTGAAGATTCGCTTCAGCAAAGGCCTCCAAACTGGAGATTTTATCCCGGTAGTTACATCACTGCCATGCGCGGTGACCACAGTAGGCTTAAAACCGCAAATCAGTCCGGCCAGTCCGCCGCTCGTAGCGTAATGTGTATGAACAATGTCGGGTTTAATTTTCCGCAACAGTTTTCGAGCACGCCATGCACTAATTAGATATTTTACTTTTGCCGCACTGCTGTCGTACTTGCTGCCGATACTCAAATCAAAGGCTTTTACTCCATAATCCGGACCCGGAGCCAGTTTAAATAGATAAATATCATGCCCACACCTCTTGAAATAATCAATATACGGCCTGACATGCGTAAACGAACCATGTGATATATAGACAATCTTCATAAATACACTTACTGGCTGCCTTCATTTCTGTATCGGATTATTTTTGCAGGATTCCCTCCAACAATCGCGTAATCGGGAACATCTTTTGTTACAACTGCTGCTGCAGCCAAAATAGCCCCTTTTCCTACGTGAATCCCTGGCAGAATAATCACACGCGTACCAATCCAAACATCATCTCCAATTGTCACTTTTTTGCTTATATCATTTCCCTGGCAGCGCATGGGTATATCAACGCGATCAAATTTGTGATTTGTAGTCAGAATTATCACCTCTGGCCCCATCATTACATCTGATCCAATTTTGACAGGACCGCATACTTCACAATTCATACCTATCCCTGAATGATCACCGATTTCAATCTCTGCACCGTTTCCAAAGTATGCCCCTTTTTCAATATTGACATTTTTTCCACAGTATCTAAATATATTTTTACATATATAATACCGTACAGGACGAAATATTTTTGTCAATCTACTCCGAGAATCCGGAAGATGCCGGGCAAACAAATAAAAAAGAAACACATTGAACATTTTAATTATCTTCAAAAACGGTTACACCTGGTATGATACAATTGTGCTGTATTTTCGACCATATTTTTTATACTGAAATTTTCCCGTGCGTATAACTGAGCTGCCTGTCCAAACTCGGCAGCTCTATTTGGATTTTCCAACAGATATTTCAGGGCCTCGTACGCCCCTTGATCGTTATCCATTGGGACAATAAGCCCATTTTTTTCGTGCTGAATCAATTCATCAGCCCCCTTAAAGCCTGTAGTCACAATGGGCAATCCCGCAGCCATTGCCTCTAAAAGTGTGTTTGGGAAACCCTCCCACATACTTGTATATAAAAACAAGTCACAGCTATTGAGGAGATTGGCTACATCTTTGCGGAGCCCTAAAAAAAAGACTCTCTCTTCCACTCCCAGTTCCTTTGCCTGCGTCTTTAGTTCCTCTTCTTTCTCTCCATGGCCGGCAATTCCAAAACGAGTTTCAAGGCCATTTTTTTTACACAAGGCAGCCGTTCGCAGCAGCATCGGGTAATTTTTCGCCTCGGTCAATCGCCCCACCATGCATACAAGCTTGCAGTGACTATCCGGAGAAATGGAATCTTGAAATCCGGGTATCGGCGGGGCCTCTTTGATTTTATTAAGATCAACCCCGTTATAAATGACTGAAAATTTCTTATAATCCACCCTTAGCTTAGATGAGATTTCTTTCGCGCACGCCTTGCTGTTGGCCAGGTAATGCACCCGATGCCCTGTAAACCATTCATTGATACGCAAAAGACCTGAACGCAACAGGCTGCTGCTCCGGTAGGCCACAATGATCGACTTGCATCCCGAAAGAATAGCGGCCCAGCGGCCATAAAGATTGGCACTGTAGAGCCAGCAGTGCACAATGTCCGGGGCAGTATTTTGAATCAACTTGCGGAGACTTAAAACAAATCCCAGTGGATTCAGGCGGTTTCGATGTAATCGATGGATCGTAATTCCGCTTTGACGGAACAGTTTAATGCCTTCTTCATCGTTGCTATCATCGTAATAAATCACCTGGTGTGTAAATTGCTCGGGATCACTGTGTACAATCAATTCATGAAGCTGCCTCTCCGCCCCGCCGATCCCAAGCTGCCCAATAACATGGACTATTTTGAGTTGCTTTTTCATAAAAACTGTTATGAGTTTAAGAGGGAATCATAAAAATCGAGAATATCATCACACCATCGATCTACTGTAAAATATTCACAAATAAATTGCTGATTCTCAAGTTCTATTTGCCTTCGCTGCTGAGGATCCATTGACATCACAGTATGCATACATTCAGCAGCTCTTGCCACATCAAATCCCTTAAAAAACAGAACGCCCTCCTTACCTTTTGCCCATTCCAGGCCGGGAATATCACTTGTAACCACACTACGACCACAGCCCATTGCCTCACATACTGAATAAGGTAGTCCTTCTTCCCTGGAAAAGCTACAAAAACAATCTACACAATTATATAGATCTGCAACATTTTCCCTCGGACCGATCACACTAAGCCATTTTGGCTTTTTATTACCATAAACTTCATTAATATATATTTCAGTCTCTTCCCAACCTACTATTACAAAATGAAAGCTTTCATTTTTATTTGCAAGGATTTCACATGCATCCAAAGCAATATCCAAACCTTTAATTTTAGGTATCCTTCCAAAAAAAAGAAATAAAAATTTGTCACTTGGAAGGCCTAGCATATCTCGCATTTCACTGGAATTAGTTTTAACAGTTTCAAGTCTTTTTAAATCAATTGCATTGAGAATGACATTAATCTTCTGGCTTTTTTTCCAGTTCCCTGAGTTCACAAGTATGCTTCGAGCCCCTTCGGAAACTGTCAGAATATTGACGTTATTTGACAATACTTTATATCGAATAAATTTCTTAATCTTCCTGAGAAAATTGGAATTTATTACCGACTCATTAGGTGTATGAATATGCCAGATAATGGAAATAGGATTAAAAGGCTTTATTACCGCAGAAGCAAGTCTCCCAACAAGATCATATTTGGAAAAATGAGTGTGTATTAGATCAGGCTTTTCTCTTTTTATTATTTTACATATTTCTATAGTCTCTGAAATATATGGAACTTTACCATTAAGAACATATATATTATCCTGCCTTTTCTCTCTGAAAGGATTGAACCATTCTCGCTGAAGTATACGAGGAGGGAATACATATACCATTCGGCTATTTTTCTCTTCGAGCTTTTTTTCTAATGCTACAAGTGAAGCAATAAAATTACCCGGATAAGGGGAACCGAAATCTGCCAAATGTACTACTGTATTATTTGCAAGCATAGCTTTCCCTTAGAAGTTATGAATCCTTAAGGTTAAAATATTCAAGTAAAAATTCCTTCTTCTCAGCACGATTCAATTTCGCGGAACCAACATTTCTATTTTTGATTTTTTCATAATAATCATCAATCTTTTTTATTATTTTTGCTGGTGCCCCAGCCACAACGCTGTTCGACTCAATGCTCTTGGTAACAATAGATCCTGCACCGACAATTACATTATCACCTATCTTCACTCCAGGCATAATGATCGAACCCAAACCTATAAATACATTATTGCCCACCTCGATCGGAGCAATAATGTCAATTTCAGGGATTTTATCCCTGAATACCCAGACCCCACCATCATGGGTTACAAAATACGAACCCGTAATACTGACATGATCACCTAATTTAACTAAATAGGGCTCAGAACCAAAATTAACTCCAATGAGCCGACAATTATCACCTACTCTCACCCCTATACTTCTTGCATAACCTATAGGATCAAAGTGATGATGTATTTTTGATTGTAACACCCGATATAATTGCTTTGCTATTCTTACCATAATTTTTATATTACCCCTGAATGATTTTTTTGTTCAGCAAAGAATAATCGATAATTATTTTCAAGATAATAAGTATATCCAATAAAGATAGCGATAATGACCCAATTGATTTTAAGGTAGTATGATACACGTGCCATTTCACTTAATACTTTCATTACCATAATTGCTTTACCAATTGTAATCAGTGAGAACTCCCGGCGTGTCAAGGGATATTTTGACAAACGCATAAGGCGGAAAAATAAAACCACGTATATGGCATAAAAAAGGAATCCGCCAATAAAACCTGTGCTGACAAAAATTTCTACATAATTGTTATGTGCGTATTTACCATAACCGCCGACAAGAACAAACTGATTCAAACCGACACCCACGACCGGATTTCGGAAGGTCATCGCAACCCCCTTCTTGATCATGTCGATTCTCTGCATTGCACTGTCATCTCCACTACCGCCTTTTAAGATCGTAATAAAATCCTGCATGCGTTCGGATAAAAGTGTATCCGACAATTGACGAAACATAAAGACCATCAATCCCATAAATAATACCAATACAATAATCCCAATGTGTGGCTTTTGAATCAGCACCTTACGATAGCCAAAGAAAAACCAGGACCCCGTCAGTGCCACCATAATAATAAATCCTTCGCGTGAACCGCTGGCAATAACCATCAAAACAAATATGCCTGCCAGTACAATGGCCCCGGATTTAATCAGCACGGATTTCGATCCCTGAAAAAAGCACAACACGATTGCAAGACCATACACCATGCTCAAGGCAAAAAGATTCGCGTTCAGTGCAGTTCCCGCTGCACGTTCAATAGTGTATTCAGATCGCTGGTATTCGCCGCTGATATAGGCGGAAACCAGAATAATCAGAATCCCGATCAATGAAGCTGTCAGAAGGATATATACTGATTTAGTATCCCGTGCATAATGCGAGATGATCGCAAATAGAATCAGAAACTGCAGCAGGGTAAACACTTTGGATGTAAAAAAGGAAAGGCTGACCACTTTAAAAATCCCCAACAGTGACCAGATAATAAAGAGTCCGAACAGAAGGACTTCTTTAGGAAAACGAAATCCTGTTCGTAACGATTCGAGCAGGAAAGCAGCAGCGCTGATTGCACCAAACCCGATTGCAAGATAATTAAAACCAATCAATGTAGACACGGAAATCGCTGAAACGATCAAGGGAAAAACCAGTAGGATTAAGAATGCCGGCACCTGGGTTTTATGGTCTGCGGGCAGATACTGCTGAGGGCATTCATAATCTTCGTAATAATACGCTTCTGTATATTGCATCTTTTTACCTTTGAAAAAAGCTCTTGGAATTTCTACGAATGGACTGGACCCTCTTCTTTAAAAAACCAGGGATCCAGGTCATGAAATAAAGAAGATATATCTTATGGCTGAATATATATTTTTTGTTTGATAAGATAATTTCCCTTGCCTTTTTATTTTTCCCAAAAGAGATATTGGCCTTTGCGTAATCATAAATCATGTCGCTAATGATTTTCTCTACCGTTTGTTTCCTGGAAGGAGCCAGGAAAGAAAACAACGCCTCATATTTTTTTATAATATGCGATATATTTAATAAATCTTTACTAACAGATAACCCAGTCAATGAAGAAGAATTTTCCTGGTGATAAATCGCTAAGGGTTCTGCAAGAAAACATATTTCAGGACAAAAAACACCTATTCGAATCCATAATTCGCGATCTTCTCCAACTTTTAAGGTTTCATCAAAAACACCCGCTTTTTCCAGCTCTTCTTTCTTTATGATGATCCCTATCGTACTAATAGGAATACTGTTTTTCCGCAGCAAAAAAACATCTTGAACCACATTTTCACGCGAATAATATCGCGGATTTAATCCTTGAAAAACTCGTTCCTGTCTACTTTTTTTCCATATCTCATAAAAACACCCCGCCCACTTTACATCGGGATGTTTCTCCAAGCAATCCATCTGACGATCCAGCTTTTCCGGTTTCCATTCGTCATCCGCATCCAGAAAAGCGATCCACTGGCCTTTGGCCTCGCGAATGCCCCGATTTCTCGCCGCTGCGACCCCGGCGTTTTCCTGCTGGACGAGCCGGATTCGTTCATCATTGAAACTGCGAACAACCTCCGCGCCGCCATCGGTAGAACCGTCATCGACTACAACGATTTCAAAATCCTGATATATTTGATCGAGAACCGACTGTATGGAACGTGCAATATAGCTTTCACCGTTATATAATGGTATTATTACGCTTACTTTCATTCTAACCTGTTGGAATGCTCCGCGACAAAGCAGATCGAAGATAACCTGAAGATGTTTCAATTAAATCATCGAGAAGCTTACCACTTTTGCAATAATCAATATCTTGATAAAAAATACGCTCAGTATCCATGCCTTCTTCTGTAAGGAGAAAACGGCTTGATAGTCCAATTTTGCTTAGCAGATCGACAATACGTGTATTCAGTTTCGGTCTTAGTTGATGTGAAAAGGCTAAAAAGTTTTTACGAAATATCAGAGAAAAAACCGTCCCATGAAAAGAATTCGTACAGACAAAAGAAGCATTTTTCATCCATCCAAGCCACTGATGGGGCCCAAGGTCGATATGATTAATATCCGCCTCTCGCAAATGAGCCGGGCTGATGTTCACAACCGGAAGATTCAGTTTTTCACGACAGCGTCTAACCAGTTCTCTAAAGCCTTTGGACTGATCCAGGTAATAAACTGCAATATATTGGTCCGGAGCCTTTTGAGGCATTACAGCCGCCTGAGAATAATCTCGAATTAAAAAGCAAGGATCCAACACAACGGGAACCTCCTTATTTAGAAGATCTTTGAGGAGAAACCTCCCTGATTCCTCACGCACGGAAAGAGCATCAAAATTATTTAATGCATCAATGACTTTCTCTCTCAAGCTGATTGGAATCTCTGTTGTATCCCCAAAACTTGGGGCATAAGCAATGCGTTTTTTATTGTTGGACACGAAATCTAAGAAATAACCAGGATCGAAACGTTCTTTTAAAATTTTTAAATTCCATACCTGGTCACTACCGCAAATATAGACATCCATATTAGGAGGATTAGATTGTAAATCTTTTGGTTCATAATAGACTCTGTCTGTTATCGGGAGAAAGTGACTGTAAAAATGCTTATAATTAGTTTGTCGTTTAAAGTTATTCCAAATATAATACGGTCGCCTGCCAACTGGAGTTCGCTTGCCAAATATATAAGCGGGGCGATAATTTATCACTTTGGCATCGAATCCCATCTGGGTGATCGTCTCATTCAGCGCGTATGCCTGCAGAACTGCACCAATGTTTGTAACAGAATGAAAAGTCAGAATCCCTGCCTTCATAGAAATTTATTCCATAAATAAAATATCTTTCAAAGGTTTTCGCATAGATGCTGCCACAGCAAGCCTTTTGGGAATATGACCCGCCGCAACAATTGCAACTACAACTTCCTCTTC
This sequence comes from uncultured Pirellulales bacterium, assembly GCA_964454745.1. Taxonomy (GTDB): domain Bacteria; phylum Planctomycetota; class Phycisphaerae; order Sedimentisphaerales; family Anaerohalosphaeraceae; genus CAYVUI01. Next base: position 15,232 of record CAYVUI010000083.1, read on the forward strand.
CGGCAATTCGACTACCTGACGAAGTTTAAGATCTTTTTCTTTAGAAGCAGACCAATTTAAGCAGCATGCTCCCAAACCTAAGGAATGCAGCGTCAACAAAAGAGTCATCGTAAACATTCCGCCGTTTACCCACGCTTCATTCCGCTCAACCGGAGCATAAAAACCTTGCAAATCACAAGTGACTATCAAAAGTGTATCAATTTTCTCTCCAAATCCCCGATTCCCGCTTTGCAATCCGAGAATAGCTTCTTTGCACTCAGGATCCTGGAATACACGTACCCGCCACATCTGCCTGTTGCACGCAGATGGAGTAAGGATCGCCAATGAAACCGCCCTCTCGATTAACTCTTTCTCAATGGACTGATCGTCAAAATGACGAATGCTGTGCCTGGATTTTAAAAAACGTTCAATGTCAATTTTACCGGCATCATGAATCTCATCTCGACGCAAAGAAATCGATGCACTAGTACCTGCATCACACAGACCTTCTTCCACGTCCCTTTCGGATTGCAATTTTTGTAAGACCGTTTCGAGAGCCTCCATTTGAATATTATTCTTTCTGTGATACTCACAATACTCTGTCAAGGCCTCTATTCCCATCTGAACGCAATGGTCATAGCCATAACGGGGAATATATTCAACAAGAAGTTCAGAAATCATCTTTACTTTCTCAGCACCAAATTTAAGTCTCGGGCTGGGGTAAGACAGTCCTTTTTCAATGCAGTGGGAACTGACGGTAAGAAGGACTTCCATGCTTGAACGAGTGCGATCGTACTTGGTCATCATTGCATATTTATGGAATCGATCGTCATCATACCGAGACAAAACTTTTAAATCTCTGCGTATTTTTTGGGCATATCGCCACCTGCCGAGAAGAGAATTTCTATACAGTTGATAAACAGGCCTTAATATTTGGAATATCCACCCGGGAAGACAAGTTGTAATGATCTGACGCAATTTTGACATATCCATCTTTCGAGCTATAATTTATTCTTCAAAGGATTGATCAATCCCAACACCATTCTCCTGTCGTCTCGGTTAAACCCCAAAAAATAACAAAAAGGTGCAAATATAAACATGGAGACAAATGCAGCGATTCCAAGTTTTAATATCGTATCAAGATCATAGTATCTACTTACCATATAACATAACCCCGCGTTCAGACTGAAAAACACAAATCCTGGAAAAAAAGATGGTGTTAAAATAAAAAGCCTGCATCTGAGTGACTTAGCTATATAAAGTGGCATAAATATGAAATTTTTTGATACCCTTGAAATAAAAGTGGCCAGCGCAACCCCATAAATCCCGAGAGGTGTTAACTTGACAAAAAGAATTGAAAGAACAAGATTCAGTCCTCCTCCTATCAGGGTCATGATTGCAGGAACTTTTACTTTATTCAACCCTCTAGATATACCATGAAGAGGACTCATAACTGAATTAATCATCGCAGGTGCAAGTAGCAACCACATTAATCCATAAAGATTACCAAAATCCTTATCAAGCCACTGAATGAGCAAAGGTTTTGATAATCCACATAATATACCCACCGGAAATGCCAAAATCAAGCCAAGTAATTTTAATATCCGTTTTGTTTGAATAATAAGTAAATCATCTTGTTTCTGAGCAATATACTCCATTGCCATTGGAGCAAATACACTTGAAATCGAACCGCTAAACATTGCCACTAATGTGACCCATTGAACAAATGGAGCATATTTCCCAACTTCTTTTGAGCCCAAGAATATATTAATAATTACCATATCGATATTCAGATAAAGCAATGCTCCCATTTGAGCAACAACCATCCAAGTCCCCATGGTTGTTAGATCCTTAATCTTGTGTTTATCAAAAGACGAAAATGTAAAATTTAATTTTGGAAGTAATTTTTGAGTAACAAGACAACTAAATATAAGAGTAAATCCAGACATGACAAATGTTGCAATGCCTACATGTATGATCCTCTTAGAAATAAATGTAAATGCCATCACTATTATAGCAACATATAACACTTTGCCAAAAATCTTAATAAGATTTTGAAGATCAAAGCGATGACAGGCAAACGAACTGACCATGAAAGGGCTTGATATAGTAGTGACAAAAACAGATACCAAAATAACAAAAAGTAAAATGCCAAATTCAAATTCATATCCAAGAGGCACGGAAAGATATTTTGGCAAGAATACCGCCCCAAGGATTGCCGGCAAGACCATGAAGACAGAAACCACCACCAGCATGCAAATCGAGGTTGTATAATATGAACTTGCAGTTTGATAATCTTCCTTATTGACAAAAAGAGTTATAAATCTCGATATTGAAGAAGAAAGAGCGGCGTTTACAAATTCAAAATAGTGTGAAATGGACAAGCAAAGAGGTATCAAGCCATACAGGGCAAGCCCCAAATTATCAATCAAGTAAGGCGTCAGCCACAAACTAAGCACTGAGCTGACCGCAATGTAGGCAAAATTTGACCCAACATTTAGGACCAGCCGCTTTTTTGCCTCATCTATTCCAGACATATATCGTTCTTAATTATGGTATTTTTTGAATCGAAATTAGTATTGATGATTTATGTCAATATAAACTCCGTCCCTGTCGGTTGCGCATATTGCGAACCGTATGGGTCCGGATTATCAAGGCCGACAAGTAATCGAGCCAGACCACAATGATGTAATTGAAAGGCCGTTATTTTACGATTACATCGGCCAAAAGTTTAGTTAAATTACTGTTAAATCAGGTTTTTTGAACTTTCAGAGCTTTTATGTTTATCGGCAATATTGATCTAAACCCCCAGCAAGGAAAAAACATTTTCAGGTATTTTCAGATGTTTTAATGCTTATTTCAAGTGTCACTTTTTCACAAAATTCTCTATTTCTTTGTGTATTGCCCTCCTTTTCTATTTAGTAAGAAACATCAATAATTTTGTTGTAAAATCAGTAAAAATATCCATAATTCATTGTTTCTGCAAATTATGAGTAACGAACACAGGGTATTTAACCAAACTAAACTATTGGAATTAAAGAGCTTACAAGACTAAGGACCTTCTGCCGCCCCTATGACAGCTGCAATAGAAAAAATCGGAGTCTATCTCCCTGAAAATATACTCACCAACGACCAGCTCAAGGCCGAGTTCCCCGACTGGAACATCGAAAAATACGAAAAAAAAATCGGGATCCGCGAGCGCCGCGTCGCTGCGAAGAACGAAACCGCCCTGGACCTGGGCTTGAAGGCCGCGGAAAATGTCCTTAAAGATTACGATAAATCCAGTATCGATGCCCTGCTTTTCTGCACGCAGAGCCCGGATTATTTCCTCCCGACCTCGGCGTGTATCCTCCAGGAAAAACTTGGTTTACAGACCAATACCGCGGCTTTTGACTTCAACCTCGGCTGTTCGGGCTTTGTCTACGGCCTGGCCATCGCCAAGGGACTGATTGCTGGAAACCTGGCTCGAAAAGTGCTCCTTATCACCGCGGAAACCTATTCCAAATATATCTACCAGTTGGACCGAAGCAACCGGCTGATCTTCGGCGATGCAGGGGCCGCAACCATTATCGGACCCTCAAAGCAAACCTCGATTGGCGAATTTGTCCTTGGAACCGATGGCGGTGGGGCGGAAAACCTGATCGTAAAAAACGGAGCAGCCCGCAATCCTGTCGTCGAGGATCCCAAAGAGACCGAACAACTCTCGGGTTCGATCTGCACCCCCAACAATCTCTATATGAACGGTCCGGAAATCTTCAATTTTACGATTGATCGAATTCCCCCAATTGTGCGGGATACACTCCAAAAAAACAATGTAACTATAAAAGATATAAAATGGGTTGTTTTTCACCAGGCCAATAAGTATATGCTGCGTTCCCTGCGGGACCGGATCGACATCCCGAAAGAAAAATTCTACATCGATATGCTGACCGTAGGCAACACAGTCTCCGCAACCATCCCAATTGCCTTGAAAGACTGTTTTGAGTCCAAAAAAATAAAAAAGGGCGATAAAATTATGCTTGTCGGCTTTGGGGTTGGTTATTCCTGGGCTTCAACCGTATTCCAAGCGGTATGACTCCTACCTAAACCGAAGCAGCCAATCGCTGAAATCTTGCCTTCAAACCTATATCTATCGGACCTTGCGCCCTATATCTGGAACAAATTCATCCAGATATAATGAAAACTATATTCTTGAAAGAAATTTTCTTCCCAAACGAACCCGGCTTCTTATAATCAGTAATCTATTAGGTGTGAACTTAAGTACACTCATTTCGGGAACTTATCGCAGAACGGTTCACCTGAATATGGAAAAATATGTTTAAGATTGCGGGGGATAACCCCGATAAATTGAAAAGAAGACAATATAGAACGATTATATAATCTGGATATTTAAGCAATAGTATTTGGAGAAACCAGGATGCAGAATCCATCCGAACCGAACAGAATCATGCGACCCATGCCGCCGCAAATGATGCCCCATCCCCAGCAGGAAGGGGGATTTCAAATTACACCCAAAGATATTATTTCGATACTGCTAAGACACGTATTGATGATCATCATCTTTACCGTGGTTGGTACGTTTATCGGCGGGGTATCGTATTTTCTCCTTTTAAGATATAAACCATTGTACACTGCTCGTACTGCGATAAACGTCTTGTCACCCGGCGCATCGGACCCACTTGAAATCGCTGAAAGAGCGCCAAATATTGATTTCTACTACCAGTTCCGAATGACAAAAGCTGCTTACATGAAGCAGCAAAGCTTTATTCAGGAGCTATTACAAAGAGATGCCATTCGTGAAACCCAGTGGTATAGAAGCTTAAACAACTATAATGATGCATACCAAGACTTAGAAGAAAATCTACGGGCTTCCGCGCAAAGAGAAGGTAACTGGATCGTTGTGTCCATGACCTCCTCAAATAAAAAAGATGCCGCAAAAATTGTGAATGAAGCTGTCAATCTTTATATTGCCAAACAACGGGAAATCAGTACCGCCGATATACGAAACCAATTAAGTGAGCGTAACAACCAAAAAGAGGAACTCGAAAGGCAGAAAAACCGATTGGAAGGAAATCTCCAGCAAATCCGAGATGCTTCTGAATTTTCTGAAATTACTAATAAAAATAATTTTGAGGGATATTTGAGTGCAAAACTTGAATCAGTTGAAATTGATTACAATGAACTCGAATCTCAAATGGCTAATCTTTCCAGGCTGGTTGAAACCCTCCGTATTCGAGCAGAAGGGGATTATGACCCCGTGGTTCGGGATCGAATGGAGCGCGACCCCATTGCCAGCAATATGCGAAGGAACATTGCCGCACTGGAAATCAATCTTGCCGAACTGCTTGCCCGCTTTGGTGAAAATCAACGCC
>CAYVUI010000084.1:0-19830 GCA_964454745.1 uncultured Pirellulales bacterium
ATCATATTCACCTTGTCTTTGGCCTTGAAATATCCCGAATTCGGCTGACGTGAACGGATACACCGTCGGCCGTTTTTATACAGATCCCGGAATGTCCATTTTCCATTCCTGGCATCTTGTACCGTGGTCACCCATTTCCCATCCGCGGTCTTCTTCCAGCCGGTAATTTTCTTCCCGCCGGTAAGTGTCGCTTCTTCACCGGGATACGCTGCGTAGGTAATGGTGTATTTGCTGTTTCCGCTGTCTTTTGTGGTGAACTCGATAGGTTTGGAGATAAAATACTCACCCCCGCGAATCAGCACCACCTTGGGTGCATCGAGCCCCTTTGCGATATCTTTGCGAAGGGCGTCCCGAGCTGCCTCGATGGTCGCGAAAGGCTTTGCCTTTGTACCGGGGTTGCTGTCTTTGCCGTTGGGGGCGACATAATAATCCGCGTTGTCCGCATAATGCTCGATAGCTGCATAAGAATGAAAGCATAGGAAAAGGGCTGCGAGGAGTGTAAAAAACAGTACTTTCTTCATCGTTTTCTCCATTTTAATGGTAATGACTGTGTGATTTTCTGGAGACATACTTTAGCACGAAGAAGGCTCGTAAATCAGCCTTTTTCCGTAAAACTTCCGCCATTTCCCGACAGATCAGTCTCTGCTGGAAACAATCGGATTCGCCTTGATGGTCTCCGGCTCGGTCGGGATGATTCCAAACGGTCCCGGCTGTGAATTCGGATCCAGCGGCTCGGAAAAGAAATTAAAGTCCACAAACGGGACGTGTATGTTAGGCTTTGCCTGTTTTCCATGCCCTTTTAAAATCAGTGTTTGAGGATCAAATTCTACTTCGATACCTTCGGTGATGTTGTTTTCCATTTCCATCGGTGGGGTATTCGGCGGGTAAACAATTGGCTGAGCATTGTTTATGATAATATTGTTGAATACCCGATGGTGCCCCCCGGTAGAGACTCTGCCGAAGACATCACGTTTGCCCATATTCAGCTGCAGGCCGTTGCCGGTATTGTTGGCGGATAAATTGTTCGCGATGATCAGCTTCTGGCAGGTGTGCTGATACAATCCGTGTCCCGTATTGCCCCAGCAGATATTGTTATCCAGCATATTGTGATACAGCGAGGCCTCAAAAAACATGGCACCCCACGGGGAGTTTGCCCCGGTTACCACGTTTTGCGTCACCCGGCAGTTGATATTTCCAAAATCCAGCCAGATACCCGGGCCATAAAAGGTATCGCGCACGATATTGCGTCGGTAAAGGCTGTTTTCGTTAAAGTGGGTCTTGATCCCTGAGGTTTCCATCATTGCGCAGACATCGTGCCATGCGTTGCGGTCCAGGATATTATCCTCCACGAGCACCGCGAAATCGTAATCACCCATCCCCGAAATGCCGCACACGCCGCAGTCGGAGATTCGGTTACCGCGGACGATATGGTGCCCGACCATCTCGGGGCTTCTCCATTCCCAGGCCCGCCGGCCAAGGTCAATCCCGATGCTGTTGATCTGGCGTATAGTGTTCTCCTCGATGATCCAGTGGTGCCCGGCATTGGTCGATACCGCTGCGTACTGCGGCACCGGGAACGGATTCGCCGCCTTTTCAAATGTAAAGCCTTTTACGCGAATGTAGCCGATGTTGTATGCATCCGGGTAGAAAAGCTGCTCACGGGTCGTAATCTCCCATTTTACCCTGAAAGGTACAATATCCTCAAAGGGACGCACATGCAGATTTTTCCCGTCCGGCGAGACCCAGAACGACCCGGGTCCTGCTTTGCGTTTAAAGTCTTCCCACATGGTAAACTGGGTAAGCCGCTTGCCGTCCTGAAAGACCATCCCGCGGGACTTGTAATAGATTTCTGTGTCCAGGGTATAGTCTTTTCTTTTGTTGATTCTGGAAAGATGCTGGAGCATCCATTTTGGCAGGTTGGGCTTGGTGAACGGGTTGTTTTCACGAATCAGCGATTCCGGGATACGGCAGGTCCAGAGGTTTTCCATGTTGTGGTGCACCTGCCTCGGCTTCTCCCAGGGGTGGTTCCATGATCCGGCGAAGGGAAAAACGGTCGGGTCCGTGATGGATTTTGACCACGAAACCTCGAGCGGTTCTGCGCCGGTGATAATGACTTCCGCTCCATCCTGAGCTTCGTAACTGATCATGTTTTCTCGGCTTGTCCCGCCGCGCAGGGGATTGATCCTCTCTCGGTAAATGCCGGGGCCGACAATAACCCTCTGCCCCGCCTCTAAAACCTCTGCGGCCTTGCTTATTGTCGCAAAAGGGCGGTCCTCTGTACCGGGATTGCCGTCACTGGCATCGGGATGTTTTTGATCGACAAAATAGGTTTTAGAAAAGGCAAACGGAACCTCCCAGGTCTTAAATTCCCTCCCGTCGGGCAAGTACACTTTGGGTTCGAGGCTGGTAAGCTCGGAATAAGGAATCCCGCCGGAATCCGCGATGCCGAAGATCACAAGGGTCCACGCTTTTGTCGTAAAGGATTCCCCGGCCTTGAGCTTTTTCTGCATGCAGATCGCCTTTTCGTCGGCGTCCGCGTCAAAGGGATTAAACGCCCGCAGGTTCACCCTTTCAAATCCAAGGCCTGCCAGTTGTTCCATCGCAGCGGAGTTTTCCAGGACCAGCACTGCGGCATATCCGCCTTTCTGTACGGTGATTTTTCCGCCGTCTTTGCTCATACGCAGGAATTTCCGCCCGTAAAGCTGGTTCGGCAGGTACTTTATGGTCTCAGCGGAATTAGCGAAGGCCTTGATGCCGGGCTTTAAGATGCTTTCAATGGAAATTAATGCCCGCAACTGCACTTCGTGGGTGCTCATGATGTCGGGCAGGCTGGCAAGCGCGACATCAGCGGTCACGCTTTCAATCGCGGCTTTGGAAGATTCCGGAACACCGAGATCCTGAACATAGGCCTCATCTTCCGAAAAGCAGGGGTTGACAAGAACGGCAAAAAACAGGACACAGACGATATACTTTTTCATTTTTTTCTCCGTGTAATTGTGAGTGTACTTTTCTTGGTGAGGTATACTAACACGCATTTAGATGGTAAAAAAGCCTTTTTTCTTGATTATCGTAATACAGGTTACAGTAATGGGGATTACTGTAATGATAGCGATTCAAATATGGCGCAGCTTCCCTCTAACGCCGGTTAAGTTGACCCTCCTTTTTTTCGATAAAGTGAATACGGGCACGTGAACATGAACTTTAACGAACCAGGAGACAAAAATGATTACATGGTCTGATAATATGTCGGTCGGCAATATGATGATCGACCAGCAGCACAAGAGACTTGTGGAAATGGTCAACACGATTTACCAGGCCATCAGCCAGGGCAAGGGCGACGAAGTGATGAATGATACCCTTTCCGGCTTGATTACGTACACGAAAAATCATTTCATCCAGGAAGAAAAGTTCATGCAGCAGATCGGCTTCCCCGGCCTGGCCGCCCACCAGAAGATTCATCAGGACCTGACGGCAAAGGCCCAGGACATCGCAGACCAGATCAAAGCCGGCAAACGCGTCAGTTCGGTAACCGTGGCTAATTTTCTAAAGCAGTGGCTGACCGATCATATTATGAAAGAGGACATGAAATACGCCGCGCATAACCGCGCATCGGTTTCGTAAATCGAAGCGACTTCCTTATGGCGTTTCTGTTTCCGTTTGCAGCGGGGGTACTTCCTCCACGTTCAGGGCCAATTTTAATCCGCCGCTGAGATGGGTCGAGAGGTTATAGATAAAAGCTCCAAGGGTTCCGTAAATAAATGCGATAAAAGGTGCCGCAGCCATTGAGATAAGATAGAGCACTCCTTCCGGTGGATCTAAAAAAAGCAGGATCAGGACTAATGGAAAGAAAAGGACAGAAAGCCAAACAGTGAAGAAAAAGAATACAATCCCGGCACTAACAGCAGATACTTTTTTGACAATCACATTCATTGCTTACACTCCTTTTGCCGAATTGTTGGTACAAAACGGCTCCTATTCAGTTTGTTCTTTTATTTCTTTTCCCTCAGCCAAAGTTTGTTTCAGGCTGTTAGTCATTGCAAGAATACCCATACCAATTAAAACATAAACAATAAAAAAGAAAAAGAATAACACTAAACCAATTCCAGCCATCTCATCAAATGCAGAATAATCAACAGTCAAATAGAAACCAAACTCGAATGCCAGCAAATGTCCAAGTGAATGGATCGTAACTTTGCTTTTAAATGCAAATGGCAGAGCAATCCAGTAGGAAAAGATAAATCCATATATCGCTATAAATAGAAATGTATCAAGAAGACGATATAGCCATTCAGATAATTCAGGTAGTTCAATGCCTCCCAATAAATGGAATCTTCCGATCAAATTTAAAATAATGATAATGACCGGATAAATGTATAGTTTTTTTATCAAGATATCAAATGCGTCTTTCATTTAGATATTTCTCCCGTTCCTTTTATATAATTCCATTGGCGATTGTAGCTCCCCAAACCCTTAAAGCAAGAAAAATTTTATATAGAGACAAGAGACTTAGTTTTAGAGCAAAAAGGCTTTTTTAAGTGGAGGATATATGGTAAGATAGGTTCGGCCGTAGGGAAGAGCGGCGGGTATGGAATCGGGGGGGGATTTTAAGGGATTGTAAATTTGAGCACGGCAGCGAACAAGAGCGAAATTGCAGGGGCAAAGCCTCAAAGCCGCCCAAAGGTGCGCGGGCGGATCGATATGCGTCAGGCCCGGGCCTGGGGGCTTTCGCTGGCAATTCATATCTTTTTGGTCGCATTAATTACCAATGTCGTCTGGCTGCGGGAGCGTGTACGCCCCATCCCCGGCCGCGAATACGGCGTGGCCCTTCTGCCCGGTGAGGGGGTGGACGTCAGCGATCCCGGTGATGCCGGCCAGACACTGGCCGGGGGCGATACCCAAATCCTCGAACAGACGCAAAAAGTCCTGGCCCAGGGCCCCGTTACCGGCGGCGAATCCGGCCTGGAGGTGGAGATCGAGATCGATCTGCCCTCTGTTGAACTGATGGAAACTGCTCAATCCGCCCCGCAGGGCGAGCCTGCAGCAGACCTGGCCCTAAGCGGCGGTATGAGCGAAGCATCCAGCGCGGAGGCTGCCGAGGGTGCCTTTGAAGGCCTCGGCCTGGAAGGAGGCGGACAGGGCGGTCAGGGTGCCAGCTTTTTCGGCGTCCGGGCCCGCGGCGGCAAATTTGTCTTCGTAGTAGACCGTTCCGGCAGTATGGGCGACAGCGGAGGCCGGCGGATGCGGGCCGCCAAAGCCGAACTGCTCTCGTCCCTGCGGCGGATGCGGGACGAATACTGGATCCAGGTCGTGTTTTACAATACCGATTATGTAGCATTAAGCCCCGAAGGGCTCGTCCAGGCAAGCGTCCACAACAAGCGAAAGGCTGCCGACTGGATCGAGGGCGTCCCTTCAAGTGGTGGAACCGACCCCGGACCGGCCATGGAATATGCCCTGGGCCTCAAGCCCGACGCCGTCTGGCTGCTCTCGGATGGCGAATTCAGCCCCGACACGGCCGCGGATATCCGCCAGTGGAACCAGCAGGCGGGGGCCGTCGTGCATACCATCGCGTTTTCCAGTGTAACCGGTGAGGGCGTCCTCCGGCAGATCGCACGGGAAAACGGCGGACAATTTACATTCGTCAAACGCTGACACTCTTGAGTTTTTGAAAGGATAAAATATGCGAAAAGGCAACAGGCCCCTGTTACTCAACCTGGCAATCGCAGCGGCGGTCTGCCTGCTGCTGACAGCGACGGTATACGCCGCACAGGATGGCAGCGACACGGCCGGAAACATTTCACTGTGGAGTACGATTGTATCCGGCGGGGTAATCGGCATCGTGATCCTGATCGTTTCCCTCGTTGGGGCTGCATTGGTCATCGAAAACTTCATGACCCTCGGCCGTGAGCGGCTGATGCCCGCCGACCTGGCCGAAGGACTCGAGAAGGAAATCAACCAGGGCAATGACGACCAGGCTCTTGAGCTGTGTCGCGAGGACGATTCGTTCCTGGCAAAGGTCATCGGGGCCGGGCTCGAACACCGCGAGAGTTCGTTCGGCTTTTTCGACATGCAAAACGCCATGCAGGAGGTCAGCGAGCGGTACATCTCGGGCCTGTACCGCAAGGTCGAGTACCTTTCCTTTATCGCCGCCGTTTCGCCGATCCTGGGCCTGCTGGGCACCGTAACCGGTATGATCCGCGCGTTTAACCAGATCGCGGTGACCGAAGGGGCCGCCCGTCCCTCCCAGCTTGCCGGCGGCATCTCCGAGGCACTGGTAACAACCTGCATGGGCCTGATCGTGGCGATCCCGGCGATGTTCTTTGTAACCTATTTCCGCAGCCGGATCGAGAGCAGCGTTGCCGAAGCCGAAACACTGGTCGAGCGGCTCATGGGCAAATTCAAACGCCCGGTAAGCTAAAAAGGAACTTGCATGAAACTGTGTCGAAGACATCCCGATCGCGGCGGGGCCGAGCTGAATATCGCGTCTTTAATCGACGTGATCCTGCTGCTGATCATATTTTTCATGACGGTCTCCCAGGTGACTCGGACCAAGGCCGAACCCGTCGAGCTGCCCCGTGCCAGCCAGGGCCGCGAGGACAAAGAGAGCGTTCGCCAGCGGGTCATTCTCACCGTCCGCGAAGACCTTTCCGTCGTGATCGCCGGGCAGGAATATACCGATGAGCAGATTGAAACGATGCTGACAAAAGAGAAACAGCAGCGCGGCAGTGGAAAAGTTTTCGTACTGATCCGCGGAGACCGCGACGTCCGCTGGCAGCGGATCGAGCAGCTTCTGGCCATCTGCAGCCGGGTAGGCATCCTCCAGGTCAAAGTCGCCGTCGAACAAAATGCGGCTGTGGAAGGGGGCCTGCCATGAGACTCAGCCGCCAGAAACACCGCCGCCGGGGCCGTGCGGGCATGCTCAATCTGCCTGCGATGATTGACGTGGTCATGTTGCTTTTGATCTTTTTCATGGCGACCAGCAGTTTTACCCGGCCCGAACGCCTGATGGACTCTTCCGTTGCCGGTGTCGGCTCGGCCGGCCCGCTCAAGGATTTCGAGCCGGTCTTCATCACGGTTGGCCAGGCAGGAACCGATGTGATTTACATTTGTGAAGGCATGGAGTATGGCACGCTGGATCAACTGGCCGACCGCCTGGGTGCGTATCGGGCCATTGCGGATATGGATGTGGTGGTCCGCTCGGAAGATGCCGTGCGTTTCGAGGATGTCGTTGCTGTGCTGGATGTCTGTGCCCAACTTGGCTTTACAAAAACCGCCCTGGCAGGGGGAGATGGGTAAGTGGCAACCACGCGGCGATTATGGCTGTTGACAATCTTGCTGATAGGCCTGTTTGGGCTCTGTGCCGCCCAGCAGCCGGGTTCCGACCAGGAGCAGGATTTCCAGTCAAAGGTCCGTACGCAGATCAGCCTCGCACTTGCCGCCGCGACGCCTGATGAAGCACAGGCGATTCTTGATGTCGTCGAGCAGCAGGTTATTGCCCGCGATGCCGGCAGCGACGGGCTCAGTGCCGCCTTCCTCCTGGCGGATATCACCCAGGCGCGGGGCAAGGTGCTGGTTAATTTCATTCTAAATGGCCGGCAGCAGATGGCCGAACAAGCCGGCGAATACCTTACGGACAGTATCAAGGCTTGCGAGCAGCTAAGCCGCCAGGCGGATGACGCCGCGAAAAAAATCGTTCAGGGTCTGGGCCAGGCCGGTGCGGTGAGAAGCGAGCGGTATCAGCGGTTTATGGGTATGACCTCGCGCGGCGATTATTCGATTGGCTGGAGCCGCTATTACCTCGGACTGATCGCGGAAGACCCGGACAAGCGAGACGAACAATTTTCTCGTGCCCTTGAGCGTTTCGAGGGATTTATCGCCCCGGGATATCGAAACAATCCCCTGGTCGCGGATGTCTTTTTCGGAGCGGGGCTGTGCTTGTATGAGATGGGAGCCTATCCGCAGCTTCGCAGCCTGCTCGATGAAGATGTGATCCGCCCGGACAATACACCCCGTCGGGAGTTTGCGAAAATCACCCGCCTGCGTGTGCGAAATTACCATGCGATGGGCATGCACTATTTCGCCGCTCTTGCCGCTGGATATTATCTTGATTCGCTCTCGCAGTGGGGCCAAACGAACGGGCAACTGGGCGCTGCGGACCTGTCGATCTTTTATTCGCATGTGCGAGCCCTGGCACGGTCGGCGGTCGAGTCCAAAGGCCCCGGGATTCAGGAAAAAAGCCGCGCCGAGCTTTCCGAGCTGACAGGGGACATCCTGCTTTCACAGGATCCGCGGCGATTTGCGATCCTTGGCATCTTCCGGGAAGTGGGCTATGCCTCTCCGGGTGTGGTGCTTTACGAAGCCAAAGAGGCATTTGATGCACGGCAGTATGAAACATCCCTGGCCAAACTCGCCTCGCTCGAAGAAAAGGATACCGATCCCCGCTGGCAGCGCGAGGTGATGTACCTCAAGGTTCTGTGTACATTAAAGCTTGGCAAGCAGGATCAGGCGGTTTTGGTTTATCTGGATTTTATCCGAAATTTCACGGACGATCAGCGTGCCGGCGATTTGGTTCGTGCAGTCGTTTCCGCCGGGCTCGAGGCCGTCCGGCAGGGCGGGCTTTCCCTTCTGCCTGACGTGGAGGCCGTGCTGGACGATTTTTCGCGACGTTTTCCCGAAGCCGTCGATGAACGGTTGTGGTATCGCGCCCTGCTATCGGTATATCTAAACCGCGGAGAGCGGGCCCTTGAGTCCCTCAAACAAATTTCCGATACCGGCCCGTATGCCGTTCGCGCGAAATACCTGCTGGGCTATGTACGGTTCGAGCAGTTGACCGCGCAGACAGCGGAAAATCCCTCTACAGTTGTTTTCGGTACCAGCGGCGGCGACGGCTGGTTCGTCCGGCGAGTCGAATACGACAGGCAGAATCTCGATACGATCTGTGAACTGCTGACGGCCTTTTGTGAACAGTATGACAGCGAACACATTGAGCAGAACATTTGCCAGGGGGCGTATCGTCTCGGCATTGCGTATCTTCGCTTCCGCTCGCTTGACACTATTGACGCGCCCTTCACCGTAAAGGAAAGATTGCTCTTTACCCGTCTTGCCGCCCTTGGATGCGTGGATGGCGAAGGTGAGGATGTATTTGACGTTGATCTTCTCACCGCGGCAGGTGCGGGCGACCCTCAAAAATTTGATACACTGATAAAGAGCCGGGAAAAATGGACACCTCAGATGCTGCTCATCGCGGCCAAAGCGGCTCAGTATTTGCTCGACAGCGTTCTTGGAAATAACGCCGGCTTTGAAAACAATTTTGGGCTCCACAAAGAAACGCCGGCAGACGATCCGCAGGTTTTCCCCGCCGTCAAGCGTTTTTACGAAACCGCGATACGCCAGGCAAAGCTTGTACCGGATGAGAAAAATCCCGTCTCACTCCTGCTCACCGTAGCCCGGGGATATCGCAGGATGGGCCAGGACAGGCGGGCCCTCGATCTGCTCAAGAAAATAGAGGACAAAACAACCGGCCCCGAAAAGCTTGGGGCTTCCATGGAAGCGACCCTGGCCTTTGATCGGCTTGGGCAGTACGAAAAAGCGAGGCAATATTGGCGCTATCTGACTCGTACCTGCAAACCCGGAACCGACGGTTTCTGTTTTGCGTATCACCGGTTGATCGCCGGGTATTTCGCGCAGGAAGACGACGAACAAGGCAGCAAACTGCTGACGTATTACAAACTGCGATACTGGCAGAGTACACCGGAAAACTGGCAGCGGAGATTCGCAGCTTTTGAGCAAAAAGGCACGAAGGATTCCTGATGGATTTTAAGGTTTTTTACAAGGCACTTGGGATTGCCAGCCGAATCGTCGAACCGACGTATTATCACATTCTCGGTATTGACCCAAAGGAGTGCACCGAGCAGCAGGTGATCGAGGCGTATCATCAAAAGCGTATGCTCCTTCGTCAGACGATTCCCGGCCCCCGGTTCATCCCGCTGGTCGCCCGCTTTGAGAAGGAACAGCTCGAACCTGCCTTTGAAGTCCTCCGCGATGACACGCTGCGAAAACAGTACAACCAGCAATTGCTCGAACGCCAGAAAGTCATCGAAGAGAAAAACGAAAAGAAAGCCCAGCTCATCGAAGATGTTCGCCGTACGATTGCCTCTACGGTAGACCTTCAGGGCATGCTGGGCCGCCAGGGTCGCCAGATTCTAACCGAGCGGCTGCGGCGTCTCGGCGTCGCCGAGCACAATATCCGCCAGATTCTCGAACGCATCCCCACGCCCCTTGAAGACGAAGCGGACACCCCCGAGGATTTCGATCAGAGCATGACCTTTTACATGGAAGCCGTTCGCATCAGTCTCGAAGGCGGCATGCCCGGCCCGCAGGAAACCAGCGACCTGCTCGACCTGGCCAGGCGTCTGGGTATCGATCCGGACCAGGCCCGGCAAATACTTGAGGATGTCGCCCGGGAGCGCCCCGGCCAGCGGGCCTCAAGGATCGTGCTTGAAAATGAGCCGGGCGTAATTCCCGATCCTGTTTCACAGCCTGCCCCGATATCTCTCGAAGCCCAGAAAGAGACCCCGCGGGAAGCCGGTGAACAGACTGTCTCCGAAATCATCGAGCAGCGACGCGGCATTGACCTCGAGCGGTTGAGCCATATCCTGATCCCCGCCATGACGATCGGGCTCTTTCTGCTCATGTTCGGCGTTTTGTTCCTCGTGGAAAACGGCTGGATCGGCAGCAAACAGTCCGCTGATTCGCCGCAGCAAAAGGCCTCCGGTTCCCAGCAGCAAAATACTGAACAACAATCTGTCTCACCTGCGGACGAACCGGACGATCCCTCGATGCCGCAAGTAGAGGACAACGCCAAAACCACCCCCGCCGGCGGAAAAATCAGCCGCAACCGAATACCGCAGCTTCAAAGAGCCGATTTTCGCGAAGAAAGCCGTATTCTTCGAGACGGCTTTGGCGATGAATACAAAGTTGACGAGGTTATGGGCGATGTCTCCGTTCTGATGGCTGCATTCCTCGCCCGGCTTGAGCAGCTCGAAGGCACCCCTGGCCGGTGGAGCCGCAAGTATGAAAAAATTTCTATCGAGCCGGGGGCAAGAAACTTGCTCTGCGAACAGTTGCGAGAAGAGATCGATTATTCCCTGATCCCGGCCGGGTTTGATGAGCAAATGGCAAAGCTTGAGGAAGAAATGATATCCGCAGCCCTGGACAGTGATGATCTCCGGATTCGCATACAAACCATTGATTACCTTGCCGAAATGCAGGGCCAGTGGCCGGTTGAGATATTGCTTGAAGAACTGGCCGATACGGCCCCCAGCACGGCGAGGCAAGTTACCGCAGGAAAAATCCTGGATGTCTTATCGCAAAAAGAGCCCGAAATCGTCGCTCCTCGCCTGGCGGAGTTGTTGATACGCACTTCCCGCCAGTCGGCCGCCCATCAGATACAAATGCACCTTCTGGATATGGCTAAGCAGGAATCAACATACGGACTTCCGGAAATTCTGCCCCTGCGGCATGATGCACTTATGCGAAGAGAAATTGCCGGGCAGTGGATGGACCATTACGATTCCCAGGCGCAGAGGCCGCTTTTAGGACAGCCCCAGCCCGCCCAAACCGACTGGCTGGAGACAGACCTCGAACGGACGGCCGGGGTCGGTATGCTCGCTGAAAAGATCGATGAAAAACTCAAATCCCTCGCCCAGTGGGAATTCGGTGTTGAATCAACCCGAATCGATCTTGACATCGCCGGTGAAAAGGGAATTTCAAATCGTCTCCGCGATATGGTGTATACAAAGGCATTTCTGGTTCTCCGTGCCCAGGACCAAACAGGCTCCGTCGGGCTCGATGGCGCCCAGCAGGTGCTCCTGGATATGTCTGGGGAACTGCTTGACTGCGAAGGTACTCCGTGCCGTTGGGATGTCTATGCAAAGGCTGGTGCTCGGCTTGCCGTGGAATACGCGATGCTTCGCGATGTAGAAAAACGGTATGTCCGGGTCATTGAGACTCTTTGGCGAGAATATGAAACCCGCCGAAGACGTGCGGCTTCCAAACTTGCGGCCATTCGAGAAGGCTTTTATGCCCAGGTCGTATTCTGGGAGGCCGTTGCAGCGATTGAAACCTACCGCCAGCAATCCGAACCCGACAGGAACCGTCAATCAGTTCAGATTCCCGCGTTTGAAATCGCAGCCGGCCGAAAACAATACTCGTTTTCCGCCCGGGCAAACATCCTCACGCAGCGCACGCAGGCAAAGCAAAAGCACAATGCTGTACTCGATGAACTCATCGATGCACTCAAAGAGTACCTGTCAGGCAATTTCTCCCGGTCCCGGCAAAAGCTCGAGTCGCTTACTATGCCTGGATTTGTCAATGAACTGTCCCGCGGCCTCAATGTTGCGGATGTAGATGAATTCGTTCAAAGTTGTGTCAAATTTGAGAATAACCCTCTTGAAGAGGGGGTTGCGGTCTATTGCACCGCCTGCGGAGGCAGCGGCCGGGAAAAATGCCCCAAATGCAGCGGAAGGGGCCGACTGCGTAGTGCTCCGGGCAGACTGGCAAGCAGCGGTTTCGTCCAATGCGGAGATTGTTACCCCCCAGGCTCCGGTTCACTTCGATGCAGCCGTTGCGGCGGAACCGGCATCGAACCGGGAGTGAAAATTCACGATCCTGAAATAGACCAATGGTTCATCCAGGCCCGCAAATTACTGCAATATGCGGTATACCTTCGCCAGGGAGGCATAGACATACATCCATAGTGGCATTAATATTCCGGATACGGGTTTACAATGTCCGGTTAGGAAGAGACCATTGATTGCGATTCGCGAAGGAACGCTATGAAATTTCCTGAGGCGCGTGGGAAAATGCATGCTGCACAATATCCTTGCGGCTGATCAGCCCGACCAGTTTTCCGTCATCCACAACGGGTACCCGCCGAAAATCATTGAGCATAAAGCACTGGCAAATATCGGCCAGGTTATCATCCAGCCGGAAAGAAACGACCGTTCGTGTCATCAAATCGCCGGCGCTTTCTTCGTTTGCAGATCCGCTTGTACCGGTAATCCGGCGAAATGCGATACCGAGGACATCCTTTTCAGAAATGATCCCGACGAGTTTCATCCCATCATCTACGACCGGAAGTCCGGTAATACGTTTGCTGACCAAAAGCTCGATCACTCTGTCTGTCGGAGTTTCTGGGTTTACGGTAATTAAATTCGTGGTCATAATACTACTGGCTTTAATCATAGTAACCTCACTCAAACCAAATTGCGTTCCTTTTTATTTGATCCATTAAATAATTGTCGGCCTTCTTGTACTGAATAATTAAGGTTTTTGGGGTTTTTCAGTATTTTACTTTCTGAAGGCGTAATTTGCTTTTTTAAAAAAGCAAATCAAGGTCTTCTATGTTTGTTTTTTACGAGCCCTTGATCTCAGGGGTCCGCTCTTGCTCCGCGGCGGTTTCACTGCCGGGCTCAACGATGGGAACGATTAGTTTATCCGCATATGGAAACGTAAACGTTTCCTGGCGGTCGTGCAGGGCTAGGCCAAACTCAAGCATTGATTCATTGCCCACGGGATTGATCCGGAACGGTTCGATGAACAGGTTCGCGATAAACGCCTTTACTCCCGCCAGTAAATCCCGGCCGTTTTGCACCTGGTCTACCGATGCCACCGAGAGCGCCATACGCGGCAATTCATCGCTTCGCGTAAAAGTAAGTGTGCGAATGCGCGCCGTCACCGGTGCGTAACGGGTAGTATAATCGTATTTGCCGTTTACATTTTTAACGCTGAATAATCCCGCGGTCACCGGGCTCTTTTTGCCGCGGGCATCAAAGTGCACATCCACCTTTTCGACCACGGCCGCACCCGCTTCATATCGGCCGAACACGTCGATTCGCCCCGCTCCCTGGCCCTCAAAGCGGATGTATTCAAGCATGTTCTTCAGCGGTTTGTTATCCGAGGTATCATAATTTTCCAGCCCGCGTTTAATCATTTGTTCCGGGTCAAAATTGTACTGATGATATCCCTCGCCCAGCATTGCAAATTCATACTCGATCTGGAACTTCGCGCCTTCCCGGCGTTTTGCATATCCCAGCAGCTCGGCATGCTGGGTGTTCTCATCGCTGACCTGGGCCTGAACCTCTACCGGGGATACCAGGGGGACAAAATACATAAAGTTTGAGATTGGGTTTGACGACAAATCCCCATCTTCATATTCAAGCAGCAAAGTCGGCCCCGAAGGTTCTTGTGTTTCATTCGGGTCCGTTTCAAAAGCAGATGCACCCAAAGGGCAGGGCGGCTTTTCACAGCATTCTTCCCCGCAGAATCCTGCGGTCGCCGTTAAAAAAATGAACAGCAATACCAATGAGGCTGTTTTACGGAAACTCTTTAAAGCTTGTTTTTCTGTATTTGTACTCACCTTTATTCCTTACAGATCATTCTGTATTTTCCTGATTGGCTGATGAAGACGACTGTCCCTGATGCCGCCACAACTCAATTCTCAAAGTTTATACGCTTTTAATACATTTTTGAAATCAATAAATCCCTGAAAATCTACCGGGGACAGTGTTTTTATAACAAAAAGTTTCTCATTCCTGAGAATTTTTTCGCAGATTTGACAAAATACTCGCATAAATCCTTACTTCTCTTGCAATATTGAGGTGATTATCAGACCGATAGAAGAAAAACTTTTCAAAATCGCCCCCCAAAGCAAGTGGTATATAAGTGCTTTTGAAATAATAGATTTATGAGCCAGCCGGGAGGCTCTCAATTAGCGTGTGCATCAGAATTACAGCTATTTAACCTCTATAATCCCATATTATCGGACTCTAGGCACAATGATTGCATAATTATTCAGTGCGGCAGGCAGGGAAGCACGGAGTCAGGATGGACCCTCTTAAGCTTTTCTTTCTAAGAGGGATATTAGAATGATTAAACATGCGAAGGCGGTTAAGTTCTTTAACAAAACGGATTTAGATGGACCGAAATCACAGTGTGGACCCGGAGACCCCGATCAGGGATACGATTGGGACCGGTTGCCGAAACCTGATATTGCGACCCATGACGGGGCCACGGAGGAACCCGTCTCCAGGGCACGGCACACACTGGCCGCCTTTGAAATGAAAAAGTCCGGCGAAGGCTGGAAAATCTCATTTTTAGGCCAGTATACCTGTAACCAGATGGGAACATTGACCGTTCTACGGCCGCAAAAAAACGCCGGCAGTTCAAAACGCAAAACTGCGGTTGTGGCACTGCCAAAGGAGAATTCGCCCCCATCCGAGGCATCCTGTGTCCTCTTTACCGATCAGGATGCCAAATCAGATCGGCAGCATGCCGTGATACTTGAAAACATCTGGCAGATTCATGATCTCTATCTATCCAATTGTGAAAAAGATGATAATGGGCATTGAAAACCAATAAAAAGCGTGAAAGGAAACATTGCCTCTTCTGAACACTTGAAGTACCTACACTTTTCATCACCCTCCTCCGGAGCCGGATTCCACAAGAATCCGGCTTATTTTTTGCGCAATTATCACGTGCCCCGGTGAGTTTTCAGGATTTACTAACAGCCTGTGAGAAAAACCCGACAAAACAAATTCAGATACTCGCGTTATAACCCCTTTAAATTAAACAGCTTGCAAAATTAATAGGCTCTATGTCGGAATTATCTTGATTTTCACACAAAAATAATCATAACTAAACACAATCCTAACACGGAAAGACGATATATTATAGGGTCAAATATGTGACTCGCCGAGGTCGGTTCCACTTTTTATCTGCTCCGTTTGATAGGTAACCGGGATGGAAGAAAAAGTGGGTGCAGTTGGAAGCCGTAAACGGATTGATGGGTGTTTGTTAAGTATCGCAGGGGAAATACGATTCGTACAGACCGCTCTATTTTTGTGATCAGTGACCTCCACATCGGAGATGGTTCAACGCGGGACAATCTCGAAGTCCGCGGCCGAGCCGATTCCCTGCGCCGTTTCCTTGATTATGTCGATTCCCAGCAGGGCGAGCTGGTTATCGTCGGCGATCTGTTTGAGTTCTGGCGGTACCGGCTGGACAAGGTCGTGGAGAAACGCCGCGATTTGCTCGACCGGTTCGACGCACTCAAAGCCGTTTACATCACCGGAAACCACGATTCAATTCCTGCCTGCCAGGGCGACACCTCAGCCGTTCATCCCTTTTTTGCCCGCCGGACAGAGCCCTATGTATGCACTATAGGCAGCAAACGCTTTAAATTTATGCACGGCCATGAAGTAGATCCCTTTATTCCCGCTCGTCCCAGAGGCATCAGCCGGATGTTCGGGGCGTTCTGGGGCATGATCGAACCGCAAAATGAAGTCTGCGTGGTTCACCGCGATGTATTATCTGATACGCTCTTTGAGCTGGGCGAAACCCTTCTCAAAGTCTGGCATGTCTCCGCGAGCATGACCAACCGCAAGCTTCGTGAGTATTATTCCTACAATAACGATAAATTCGCATGGCTCAAACGGTCCCTGCGAATCCAGCGGATGCTCAGCC
This sequence comes from uncultured Pirellulales bacterium, assembly GCA_964454745.1. GTDB lineage: Bacteria > Planctomycetota > Phycisphaerae > Sedimentisphaerales > Anaerohalosphaeraceae > CAYVUI01. Next base: position 16,522 of record CAYVUI010000084.1, read on the forward strand.
GCTACCATACCGACAAGAAAAACGGCCTTTACGATGTTGCCATTGTCGGCCATACCCATAAGGCAGGGCGGTTTAGCCGCTGGTATTACAACTGCGGAAGCTGGACCGGCCAGACCAACAATTTCATGCGAATTGAGCCCGAAGGCCATATCCAGGTACTCGACTGGACCGAAAACGGCCACGTTGAAAACAACTCCGTCATCGAAACTCAATAATTGCTTATTGTACATTTTCCATCTTTATTTTTGTGATCCTGCTGTATGTTTGCGCAAATTGGGGCGGGAATTTCGTGAAATCAGGTTGTGCTGCCCCCTGAGATTTGTCATGATATCCTTTCGAATCTATAGGTAATCATTTGTAAATTCATTTATTACAGCGAGGTAATCATGAAAAGAACACTGGCTTTAATTCTTTTATCCGTAATCGCTATCTGTGGATTGTGCCCGGCAGATGATGCATCCTCCGATTCGCAGGCTTACCTGACAGCCCGCCCGGAACTGATCGATAATTTCCGCAAGGCCCGCTTTGGCTTGTTCATCCACTGGGGGCCTGTGAGCATAAAGGGTACCGAGATCGGATGGTCCCGCGGCTGTGACCGCTTTGACCGCCCGCCAATGGCATTCGAGTCCACCGAAGAATACGACAACGCATATAAAAAATTCAATCCGGTCAAGTTTGATGCCGACCAGTGGGTGACTCTCGCCAAAGAAGTCGGCATGCAGTACATGGTCTTTACCGCCAAGCACATGGGCGGCTTTTGCATGTATGATACCCAAAAGCATGATTACAAGATCACATCGGATCAATCGCCTTACGGCAAAGATATCGTCAAGCAGCTCGCGGATGCCTGCCGCAGGCATGGCCTTGGATTCGCCCCGTACTACTGCAATGCCGACTGGTGGTATGTAGACAAATTCGATGACTACCTGACCAGCTACGACCAGTACCAGTATGACCAGGTCAAAGAATTATGCACCAATTACGGTGAGCTGTTTGCCGTCTGGTTTGATTCCGGTCCTTACAAGCCCCCGTTTGACGCCCACAGACTTTTCAAGCTCATACGCACTCTCCAGCCCAATGCCCTGATTAATAACCGCACGCTGATCCTCGACGGCGATTACGATACCCCCGAGCAGAAGATAGGGCGGTTCCAGACCGATCGGCCCTGGGAAACCTGTATGACCCTTGGCGATCACTGGGCCTGGCACGAAAATGACCGGATCAAAACGCTTGAGCAATGCATTTACGTACTCGTTCACACCATGGGCGGCGACGGCAATCTGCTCTTGAATGTCGGCCCAATGCCGGACGGCCGCATTGAAGACCGGCAGATTAAACGCCTCCGCGAGATCGGCGCCTGGCTCAAAAAGTACGGCCATACCGTGCTCGACACACGCGGCGGACCGTATAAGTCCAACCCGTGGCTTGCTTCAACCCATTGCGGCAATACGATCTACGTCCACCTGACCCGCGAGGATACGTCCCGCCCGGTGGTCCTCAATCCGATCCCCCATAAAATCAACCGTGCCCTGGTCGTTACCGGCGGCAGTGTTCGTTTCGAGCAGACCAGCGAAAAGGTCGTCCTGCACGTGGACAGTAAGCCCGGCCAGTCGCTCGATACCATCGTTCAGCTCGATCTCAATGCCCCGGCCGCGGATATCGAGCCGATGGACGTGATCCTCGGGCCCCATGAATTCGTATCCGCCAAATCCTCGAGCATTCGAGAGGACGATCCAAGCTGGGGCCCCGGTTCAATTTATGGAACCTATCCGCCCGAGCGGGCGATTGACGACAACTTCTTTACCATCTGGCAGGCCCTCGAATCCGACAAAACACCTTGGTTCGAGGCGGACCTGGGCGAGGTTCGCACGGTCAGCCGGCTGCTGCTAAAGGAAGTCTGGCATACGATTGACAAATTTTCCGTTCAATGCCGCGCTGCTGAAGACGAAAGCTGGAAACCACTCTTTACCGACGGCAAAATGGGCGACGATTATCAGCGCGCGTTTGAGCCGGTACAGATGCGATACCTGCGGATCGAAGTTCTCGAATCCAGCGGGATCGTCGGGTTACGCCAGATTCATCCGTTTACACCCGCGATGTAGACTTTTCGCGACGAAACAAAGGAAAAGGTTCCCACCGGGCGTTTTTTCCGTTATGCTGTCCGCAGAAAACTATGCTGACAGAAACGGGAGATGTGTATGGCGAAAATTCTCTACGGTGTCGCGGGCCAGGGTTTCGGCCACAGCAGCCGCAGCCACCTGATCGGAAAGCACCTTCTCGAACGCGGACATGACGTCATTTTTGCCGGTTCGATGAAATCTTACAGTTATTTGAAAGATGTCTTCGGTCCGGAAAGAGTCCGCGAGGTCATGGGCCTGCGGCTGATCTATGACAACGGCAAACTGGCGACCCTCCGCACCGGCATACAGAACCTGAAATGTTACCCCGCCGGGCGAAAAACCAACCGCTCCCTCTTTACCGAAATGAGAGATTTCAAGCCCGACCTGGTCATCAGTGATTATGAGCCGTTTTCCGCATGGTGGGCCTGGCGGCGGGAAATCCCCTGTATTACCATCGACCACCAGAGCACGATGACCCAGTGCATACTCGATAAAATCCCCGGTGTCGGCCCCGGCGGCCTCGCGGCCCGGGTTCTTACCTGCGTGTATTACCCCGGCTGCGATCGCCACATCGCGGTGAACTTCTTCAAGGCCGCCCTCCGCAGCGAAAGGGCGGTACTGGCCGGCCCGGTCATCCGTGAGGAGGTCCTCGCCCGAAGCCCGTCACAGGGTGACAAGGTGATCTTTTATACCACGGACGTTAGCTTCAAGGAAAAGCTCGGCGAGATATTCGGCAGGTTTACCAATACCCAATTCCTGATCTACGGCTACAACGAGGACCGCCAGCAGGGCAACTGCACCTTTAAAAAGACAAGCACGGAAGGTTTTCTTGAGGATTTGTCCAAATGCCGGGGTGTAATCGCGACAGCGGGTTTTTCCCTGATTTGTGAGTGCCTGCATTTTCGCAAGAAGATGCTGCTTTTGCCGATTCGCGGCCAGTACGAACAGGTAATAAACGCCCATTACATGCAAAAACTTGGTATGGGCATCAACTGCATGGAGGGGCTAAACGCCAACGTGGTCGAGGCATTCCTAAACGGCCTCGACGATCCTGCCCAAGGGGCGGAGATGATTCTTTACCCGGACAACGAAAAATTTCACGCGATCCTCGACCGGGTAATCACCGACGTGATCGGCTAGTCCTTAAACAAGCGAACTCGGTTTGTCTTTCAATGAATTCCGAGCTTGG
>CAYVUI010000085.1:0-19703 GCA_964454745.1 uncultured Pirellulales bacterium
ATCTGTCCGGATATGATGTAGATGACGCCCCGAGAGCATGGGAAGGTTTCTTTAAAAACGGTGAATTTTCCGATTCTGCGGCAAAAGTAAAGCTGTACGAGCCGGGTCAAAACCGTGAAAAAGCCAGCGCGGTGGCGCTCAAGATCACCGTCGGCCCCGCCCAGACGCGGACGGTGCGGTTTATGGTTGCCTGGTATTACCCAGAGATGAAGCCGGACCGGAAAAACGATCACCCCAACCGCTATTTTGGCACGCAGGATTACGGCCGGTATTTCCATAATTATTTCGGTTCGCTCAAAGAGCTCGTTGAGTACGCTGCCGCCAACAGCGCACGGATTCATGACGAAACGACCCAGTGGCACAAGCCGGTGCTCGACAGCACCTACCCCGACTGGCTCAAGTTCAAGCTCGTCAACTGCGGGTACGTCCTTTATACCAACAGCATTTTCAACAAGGTCGGCGATTTTGCCGTGATGGAGGGCAAAATGGGCGGCCTGGCCGGGACGATGGACCAGCGGCTAAGCGCTCACCCGTTCTACCAGAAGTTTTTCACGAAGGTGGACCGCGCGGAGATGGACCTGTTTGCCTATACACAGGACCCGGACGAGGGCTTTATTCTGCATTTTAACGGCCATTATTATCTCGGAATCGCAACGCGGGACGGCCTGACACCAGCACCCAAGGGAACCATGCTGGACAATACCGGAAGCTGGATCATTCAGCTTGCAAAGGATTACCAGCAGACCGGCGATATCGAGATCGTTCGTGAGCATATCGAGCGGGTCAGGTTCGCATTTGAGAACCTAAAGGATAACATCCGCAGCGAGATCGACATCCCCGTCGGCAAGACGACTTATGACGACTACGAACATCCGCCGATCTACAGTTACATCGCGGGGGTGTACCTTTCAACGCTGAAGGCCGGCACGGTCCTCGGCGAGGCGGTTAACGACCAGGAACTGGTCGCCCATTGCAAAGAGCAGTTTACCGAGACGCAGAAAGATTTTGTCAACCATCTCTGGAACGGGCGGTTTTTCTCATACGGCTGCGAGCTCGACGGCAGCGGCGAGCAGGACTACCGCATGTTTACCGGCCAGCTTGCCGGGCAGTTTGTCAGCCGGTACTGCCAGTGGGGAGATGCGGTGGATCAGAGGTTGGCACAGGCATCGGTGGTTTCTCAATTGAAAACCTCCGTCAGCGATGCGCCCTCGTATTATGCCCCCAAGGTCTACGACCTCAACCTGCACCGCGGAATCGACAAATCCGGTTCGCAGTGCTGGCCGTTTTATCTCGAAAGCTATACCGCGATGCTCGCGATCCAGAACGGCTATGTTGCCGACGGACTTGAACTGATGCGGAACATCCAGCTTGTGCACCTGCGAAAGGGCTGGACGTGGACCCAGAACCTCTGGAACCCCGGCGAGGCGACCTATATGTCCGCCCCGGTGACGTGGTTTATTACCGATGTCCTGGCGGGCGCAGGCCTGGATGTGCCCAATCGCACGCTTTACCTGGCCCCGGTGTTTGATCCCCATGCCGAGCGGGTTCGCCTGCCGCTGTTTTACCCGCGGTTCTGGGCGATGCTCGAGATCGATCCCGGGCAGGAGACCATGCGGCTAAAAGTGGAAAAGGTTTACCGCGATCAGCCGGTGGTGATCGAACGGATCGTGAGTACCCCAGCGGGTATGTCCGCCGCGGAGACAATGGCGAGATCAATCAGCCCGTTTCAAGTCCGGGAAGGTGCCGTGCTCGACCTCTCCGATCACTGGGAGACCCTCTGCCGCTGCAAACAGCACCGCAGAATCCTCGGCCGGGCAGAGCAAGTGCCTTTCATTACGGTTGACCCGTAGGAGCAGTCAGCTCTTTACCTCTTCGAGGGGTTTGAAAATGACCGGTGCGTTGACGGCACGCCGATAAATGACAGTGTCGCGGTGATGGGGCATCCATTCGAGCAGCAGGTTCGCAATGGCCTCCCAAAGCGAAACCCACGCCGCGACGGTCAGACCCTGCGCGAAAACCTCCTTGAGCACACCGGGATCGAGGGCGACCTTTTGTGTTACCCAAATCGCCAGTGCCAGAAGGATCAGCCCAAGTACGAGCAAAACCACGGTGCGTTTGAGCATGATCCGAAGATGGCGAATCTCCAGCTCGATCAGGTAATTGAAATAATTGACAATGCTGCGCTGAATTCTTTCCAGCAGGTTCTCGTCGGGCATCTTCTCAAAGGAAAACCGGATGATAAAGTCCCGCCCGGGAATCTCGCTGATTGATTCAATCAGGTAATCCACCAGCTCCTGGTCGAATTCCTTGCGGTGGTAGGGCGCGATCCGGTCATAATTGTGGTACAGATGCTCAATCGTCTTGACGGAAACGTCGATAATGAGTTTGCCGTCTGGGGTCTGCTCGTATCTGTCGAGTATGTGTTTTTTCATAGCCTGTCGATTTTACGGATGGTCTGTTAGATGTCTTTGAACCGGCCAAAGTTGTCTCGCCAGTTTTGCCAGCTGCCGTATTTTTCCTTGCAGACTTTGTTGAGTTTGAACAGTCTCGGGATCGAGTGTTCTTTCGGCGGCATCTGGTCGGCTATGAACTCGGAGAATTTTTTCAGGTTATAACACGGCACCGCCGCAAACATGTGGTGCTCGATGTGGTATTCCATGTGCCAGTAAATAAAGGAGCTAAACGGATCCAGGATTGCGTCGCCGCAACTGATGCGGAAATCCGGGTGGTTCGCCTCGCACGCCGCATGCTGATGCGTGCCGCACATAAAGGAATGAAAATTTGGGCCGTAAAACGGGGCGAGGGTTATCAGGACCGGTAAAAACCAGAGTTTGAGGTAAATGCATAGCCCAATGAAGATCACCTGGCTGATCAAAGCGTAAATACAGAAGCGATACACTTCTTTTCGATCCTTCTCGCTTGCGTTTTCAAGGATAAACTTTTCCCAGTTGTCCAGGTGATACTTTCGGCCGCGCCAGTGGTTGCTCGTGGGTTTGAGGGTGACAAGCCGTGCGATATTGCGGAAGAATCCCTTGAAGTCAATCACATAGACAAAAAGCTCCAAAAAAAGCCGGGGGGTAAATTCTACGTAGTTGGGGACATCTTCTCCGTCGCTGTACTGATGGAGTGTGTAACGATGATGATACTTGGTATGGCTGATCCGGTATAAATGCGGGTTCCAGGGCCAGTAAAGCAGCCCGTAAATAAAAGTGAAAGTCTTCGTCAGCCACCGCGAAGCGAATACGGTGTTGTGCGTGATCTCATGGAGGGCATCGCCGAAATGCTTATAGATCATGCCGTGAAAATAGAGTGCGACAGCCATTAGTATCCAGCGGCCTTCGAGGAAAGACCAGTAGGCGCAAGTCCCCGTCGCCGCCAGCAGCAGTAAAAAGCCGATTGCATGGACAAGCCCCTTAATGTTGCTTCGTTGGGTAAATCTTTTTAAGTCTTCTTTTGAGATGTTAACCCGGATCCAGTCGATATCGGTCTGTTTCCAGTCGTCAAAGGGATTCCAACATGGAGGATGTTCCATAATTTCTCCTTCGCTAAATTGAGTATCATTTTATAAATACATGATAAACAATCAGCGATCTGAAATCAAATTTTTGTGTTTTGGGCTGAGTTCTATTTTCTACAGGACATATCCTGTCTGCTATCAGCGTTTTAGCTTAATGATGGCCTCAATTTCCACCGGGCTGTTCAGCGGCAGGGCGGCCACACCCACTGCTGAGCGGGCATGTTCTCCCATTACTCCCAATAGATCCGTCAAAAACTGAGAAGCGGCATTCATGACGATATGCTGGTCTGTAAAACCCGGATTGGACGCGATAAAACCGGTAATTTTGATAACCTGTTGGATTTTGCCAAGTCCGCCGAGATCGCGGTAAATCACACGCAGCAGGTTGGCGATACACAGCTTTGCGGCTTCCTGGGCAATTTCAACTGAGATGGGATCAGGCACTGTCCCGGAATATTTCACTTTTCCTTTTTCCAGCGGGATCATGCCAGAAAGATAGGCGATGTTTCCTTCCAGAATCAGCGGTTTATACAATCCGCTCGGTGCGGGCGCATCTTCCAGCGGGAATCCGGCATCAATCAGTTTTTGCTCAGGGTTGCTCATTGCTCATAAGTCTCTTTGATTTTCTTTTCAAATTCTGTCGGCCATGTATCGGTCCGAAACGGCGACGCCGGCAGCCCTTCGCTGTTAAACAGGTTCGCGTAGGTCCAGATTGACCAGCCGTAACGCACCGCGACAGGGTTCCCTATCTTATCCGACCAGACCAGCACGGAATCGCCGTCAATATTTGCATCCGCCCATACAAACTTCTGATCATCCGAAGCGATCTCAAAGGCCTTCAATTCATTTCCATCCACTTTCAGCCCCTTTGCGGTATGGTCAAAGTGGATTCGAATCTTATTGCCTTCGATTTTATGCTCCCGGTAAAGCGGTCCTGAATAAACAAGCGATTTACCGTAATCATGAGACAGGGCCCACAGGGCCAGCCGTTTGCCGACGTCATATTTATTCCGCGGATGGATGTCATACGGCTCACCGATGTCGATGGTCACCGCCATGCCGGTATTGGGTAATTCCAGAGTTTTCGTTTGTGCTTCCCGCAATTCGGCCCAGGGAGCACGTGCGGGCTCTTCGTTTACGGGCATATGATCCGGCGGATTGTCAGGCTTTTGCTGATAAAAATTCGCAAGCTGCACGAAATAGAACGGAAAATCGCCAATCCCCCATTCCTCACGCCAGGAGGTAATCAAGTCGGCAAAGAGCTTTCGATACAGGTAGCCTTCACTGCCGTTGGATTCGCCCTGGTACCAGATCACTCCCTTGATCGTATAGTTCGTAATCGGGGCAATCAGGCTGTTATAAAGCCTTGCACACCGGTTTTGCGGTCTTAGTGATCCGGGGGGATACGGTTTTCGAGGCGCTTTGGTGCCGTTTTCCTTTGCAAGTTTTACTTCTTCTTGCCATTTTTCCAGCTGGGCATCATATTTTTCCTTTTCTTCCTCTTGATTCTCCAGTGCAGATTGGTCCAGTTTGAGGTAATACTGATATTCGGGCCTGCTTTCCATTACTTCTTTTTTCACCCAGGATTGGGCCGGTGTGCCGCCCCAGGCGTTATCAATCAGGCCAATGGGTACATTCAACTGTTCGTGAAGATACTGGCCGAAATAAAACCCGACCGCGCTGAAATGCTTGATCGAATCCGGTGTACAGATTTGCCACTGCCCTGCGGTGTCTTTTTGGGGTGTTTCCGCTGTGACCGCTTCCAGCGTAAAATGCCGAATCATCGGGTAATTGGCTCCTTTGATCGTTTCCGGTCCTTGTATGGACATTTCAAGGGTCCACTGCATATTGGACTGGCCGCTGCACAGCCAGACCTCCCCGAACAGGATATTGCTGATCTCGATTTTTTGATCATTTGCCCCTTTGATTTTAATCGAATGAGGCTTTAAGTCGGCGCGCGGCGTTTTTATGCTAAGCTTCCAGTTGCCGTTATCGTCAGCCGTGGTTTTTTTGTCGAACCAGTGCCAGTCCGCTTTGACAGCTACCTTTTCACCAGGATCAGCCCAACCCCATACCGTGATATTCGTGCTCTGCTGGAGGACCATATTGTCCTGGATCAGGGCCGGCAGCCTGATCTCTGCAAAGGCGGGAATTGAAAAAAGAAGGTGAAGTAACAAAATCGAACAAAGAGTGAAATGTTTTTTCGTCATGCCTGGGCTCCGTAACTGGATAGCATTAGTACATTATCGCTTTTAAATAGTTATATAAGAGTGAATGTGTCCGGTAAAGAATAAATTTTCGTGAAAGGATAATTCTTACGGAAGGAAATATTCCGTAAAAATTTGGTAATCCGCATAATCCACCTTGCCGGAGTTGTCAAAATCTGCTCTCGGATCACCGCTTTGCCACAAGGGGATGAACTCGAAAAGATCGCTAAGATCGACAAACAGGTTCCCGTCAACATCCCCGGGCACAGTAAATGTAAGAGCGGCGTGGGCATCCACCAGCCCGTGGCCGTAAAGATCGTCCCGGCCGGGGCTTCCAAGGTCCAGCGCTGTCGACTCAATCGCAAGGCGGATTTTATCCGGATCGGTCACGCCTTTGGAATAAAGCAGTGCCGCGATGCCCGCAACATGCGGAGAGGCCATCGATGTCCCCTGGAAGAACCAATACCCAAAATCCGTAACATCAAAGGCCGAAAAGGTCATCTGCAGAACCCCGTCGCCGTATCCATCGTCATTTTGATCCGCGAGCACATCACCCCCCGGAGCGGCAACGTCCACCCACGGGCCGGTTGAGGAGTAATAGGCTCTTGTTTTGTCAATCCGGGTCGCTCCTACCGCAATGCAGTACTGGTCATAAGCTGCGGGGTATACCCTCGGGTTGCCCTCGTTGAATTCATTGCCCGCGGCGCAGACAACCGTAACACCATTTAGATATGCGTATTCCATTGCATCACGAAGCGTCGTCGACGGCTCCGTCCCGCCCAGGCTCATGTTGATCACATGCGCTCCGTTATCCGTTGCGAAATAAATCCCCTGGGCAATGGTAAAATAAGAACCCGATCCCATCCCGCTTAGAACCTTGACCGGCATGAGCGAGCAGTCATAGGCTACGCCCGCGACGCCAAGGCCATTATCCGTACTCTGGGCAATCGTTCCCGCTACGTGGGTGCCGTGGTCGTTGTCGTCGTTGGGATGCGTGTCGCCGTTGATAAAGTCAAAACCCGGCACAAACGATGTCTGTGCCAAATCCGGGGCCTGAAGGTAAATATCAAAGTCTTCATAAGCGACCCCAGAATCGAGCACCGCCACGATGACATTTGGATCCCCGGTCGTAATTTCCCATGCCGCTTCGAGATTGATCCCCCCCAGGACATCCGGAGGTGTAAAATGCCACTGGTAATCAAAATAGGTGTCATTCGGCGTCGCAAACGCCCACGCGATATGATTTCGCTCCGCATATTCGACATTCGGATCGTCGAGAAGGTTCTGTATGACCTCGTTTGGGTCCCCTTCCCCCTCGGGTTCAATCAGGAGTGTATTGGAAAACGGGCATTGGCTGACCAGTAAACAGTTTTGGCGGGTAATCGCATCCAATGCCATGGGAGCAGGCCCGCCTCTAGGGTCGGGATCAAAAGGGGCAGGCTGGGTGTTCTTAAACTTTACGATAATCTGATCTGTTGTGGTGATATCAGGTTTGTCTCCAAAAACGGCCGCAGAAGATAAAGAAACCAGAATTATAATCAATAAAACTCGATGTTTATTTACCATTACCCTGCCCTCAGATAATCATGGTTATTCAAAAAAAAGTGAAAGCTAGATTTTATTATCTTCTTATACTCTTTTTCGGGCAGATTGTTTACATAAAAACCTCCCATTTTTGTCTTCAATTGAAAAGTGATTCAGGAGGGAAATATTATAGATTTTTGTCTAATTGATTTTATAATAACTGTTTTGCTGTCCTGCGGCATTTGCCGCAGTGGTTGTGAGAACGTTTTTTTGACGGAAGGGAGAAAAATTGGGTAAGGTTTTAATTATTGGTGCCGGCGGAGTAGGCAATGTGGTCGTGCGGAAATGCGCGATGTCTCGTGAAGTTTTTGATGAAATCATTCTCGCCAGCCGCACCGTGGAAAAATGTAAACAGATCGCAGAAGCCGCAGGCGGAGACATCGCTGTCGAAGCCGTGGATGCTGATGACGCAGCCCAGGTCGGTAAATTGATAGACAAGTACAACCCGGACCTGGTCCTGAATGTTGCACTGCCTTACCAGGACCTGCCGATCATGGATGCCTGCCTCGAAAAGGGCGTCGATTACCTCGATACCGCCAATTACGAGCCGCCCGATGAAGCCAAATTCGAGTACAAATGGCAGTGGGCCTATCATGAAAAATACCGGGATAAGGGAATCATGGCCCTGCTGGGCAGCGGATTTGACCCCGGCGTAACTAATGTATTCTGTGCCTATGCCCAAAAGCACCTTTTCGATGAGATTCACTATATTGACATTGTGGACTGCAACGCCGGAGATCACGGCCATCCGTTTGCAACCAATTTCAATCCCGAGATCAATATCCGGGAAATTACCCAGAAAGGCAAATACTGGGAAGAAGGCCAATGGAAAGAGATCGAGCCGATGAGCGTTAATATGGACTTCGACTTTCCTGAAGTTGGGGTCCGCAAAGCGTACCTGCTTTACCATGAGGAGGAAGAATCGCTCGTTAAACATATAAAAGGATTAAAGCGCATTCGCTTCTGGATGACGTTTGGCGAGGCATATCTTACCCATCTTCGCGTGCTGCAGAATGTGGGAATGACCCGGATCGATCCTGTCATGTACGAGGGCCATGAAGTTGTACCGCTCAAATTCCTCAAGTCGGTTCTGCCCGATCCCGGCTCACTGGGCGAAAACTATCAGGGCAAAACCTGTATTGGCTGTGTGTTTGAGGGGATAAAAGACGGCCAAAAGCAGAAAAAAATGATCTACAATGTCTGCGACCATGCTCAGTGCTATCAGGAAGTAGGTGCCCAGGCGGTTTCCTACACCACCGGCGTGCCCGCCATGATCGGCGCGATGATGATGTTAAAAGGCCAGTGGCGCGGCCAGGGCGTATTTAATATGGAACAATTTGACCCCAATGGTTTCATGGATAAACTCAATCAGTATGGACTGCCATGGAAGGTGATTTCCCTGTAAATTTTGACGTATCCCATTTGCGAACTCCCTGTTACGTAATTGACATGGATTTGCTGCGTGCAAACTGTGAAATACTCGCGAAGGTAAAAAAGAAGACGGGATGCAGTATTTTGCTCGCCCTGAAAGGCTTTTCCGGGTGGAGTACATTTGGCCTGATTCGTCAGTATCTCGATGGTGTCGCGGTCAGTTCCCTGCACGAGGCCAAGCTGGGCAGAGATGAATTTGGAGGTGAAATTCATTTGACCGCTGCGGCCTACCGTGACGATGAATTTGAAGAATTGACGCAGATTTGCGATCATATCATCTTTAATTCTTTTTCGCAGTGGGACCATTTTCGCAATGAATTTGGTGCGCATCTTGAACAGGTTGAGTGCGGTTTGCGTTTGAATCCAATGCATTCCGAAGTGAAAACGGCGATTTATGATCCCTGCGGGGAGGGGTCACGTTTGGGAATCCGGCCGGAATGTTTTGAGGGACGGGATTTAACCGGGATTGACGGTTTTCATTTTCATACACTTTGCGAACTCAATGCTGACAGCCTGAAACGTACGCTCGATGCTGTTGAGAGGCATTTCAGCAAATACTTCGATCAGATTCGCTGGATCAATTTCGGCGGGGGGCATCACATCACCCGGCCGGATTATGACGTGGAACTGATTTGCCGGCTTATTTCGGATTTTAAGAAAAAATACAGCCTGGACGTAATCCTTGAGCCCGGGGAGGCCGTCGTTCTAAATGCCGGCTATCTTGTCAGTTCCGTTTTGGATGTGATTGACAATGGGATTGAAATTGCGATTCTCGACACATCCGCCTGTGCGCACATGCCCGATGTGCTGGAGATGCCGTATCGCCCCAAAGTGTATGATGCAGACCATCCCGGCGTTTTAAAACATACATTTCGTCTGGCAGGCCCTACCTGCCTGGCAGGAGATGTGATTGGAGATTACTCTTTTGACAGGCCGATTGTGAAAACAGATAAAATAATTTTTTCTGACATGGCGCATTACACAATGGTCAAAAATACCATGTTTAACGGGATCAATCTGCCTGATATTGCGCTGTATTCCAAATCAGCTGGTTTTCAAGTGGTCAGAAGCTTTGATTTTTCTGACTTTAAAAGCCGTCTTTCCTGAGACTTAACATGGCTATAGGGTAAAATAACCATAAGGTGTAGCAAAACGCTACATTGCAAAGCGATAAGTCTTCCACGGGCAGATATATAGCCTATTTTTCCATTAAAAGCGTTATTATCGGAATTTTTTGCTTGATTCATTTGAAAGTTTCGGTATTATTTTAATAACCGTTCAGCAGGAAGCTGCGGATGGAATTAGGCAAATAAGTAAAAGCCGACGCGAATAGGACAGGAAGGTGGTTGAATGAGCATTAATCACACTTTAGTGCCTCCTGATTTACATTTGGTTGCTCGTAATGAGTTACGGGCGGATACACTCATTTCCGAATGGAGCGGGATCAGACAGTGTTTTTTTATTCAATGGGAGGGGTTTGTACGCGAATAGGAGATACAACTCGTTTAGATATCTATAATTAAGCTTGTTTTTACTTAAGGAAAAATGTGAACCGGCGTAGTGCTTGGCGAGTACCTGCCGGCTCACATGGGCGAAGTGGACAAGAGGCTTTGTCTATGCGCCTCTGCCCAACCCTATTTATATGTTAAGATAAATCGGTAGTAAGTTCAAGAAGTATTATTTTTAAGGTTTTTAGCCTTAGAAAGGAGGGTATAAGCGGATAGGAGATAATGAGAGTAAGTAGTTAGTAAGTCCATTATCATCATTGATTCAGTGAACTTGAAGAAAATTGTTTAGTATTTCGTTTTAGTGTTTAGGAGAAATTACAATGAAAGTAAAAACGTCCCTCATTCTGTTGCTGATGGCAATTTTTGCCGGTTCAGCGATGGCAGACATCCTGTACGTTGACAAGTGTGCGACAGGCAGCAACGATGGTTCTGACTGGTACAACGCGTACAACTACCTTCAGGATGCTCTGTATTTTGCAGACCCCTGTGATGTTATTTACGTCGCAGTGGGCATTTATTACCCGGATGAAGCACTGTTTGCTCCGGTAACCCCGGGCAACCGCAGTGAAACATTCGTCATGCAGAACGATGTGAAGATTGTGGGCGGCTTTGTTGGGAACACTGTGAAGGACACTTGCTGTCTGGAAGCAGACCCTGACAAAAAGTACGTCAACAATACCACGTGCTGCTGCCTCGAAGAGATTCTCACCATCATTGATGATGTGATTCTCGATGGTGCATGCGGGTGTACCGGCTGTAACAAAGAGTTCATGATTGATTGTGACTGCTGTACAGACCGCAAGTGCAATCCTGCAACGATCCTTTGTGGTAACATCAACAGCCCTCAGAGCGATGACGATAACAGTTACCATGTAGTAACTGCGATCAACGTTGATTCCTCTGCTGTGCTGGAAAATGTTGTTGTTGCTCAGGGTAATGCAGACGGCAGTTTCCCGGACAACTACGGTGGCGGTATGTACATCAAGGACGCAACACCGATGGTTGACTGTGTAACCTTTGCATTCAACCAAGCGTCTTGTGCTCAGAATGTTCCCCCGTTCATCCCGATCACAGGTGGAGCCGGTGGTGCTGTTTATGCAGAGAATTCTTCTGCAACATTCTATAACAGCTCCTTCTGTCTCAACCAGGCGGATGACGGTGGTGCAATCCTTGGTGCGTTTGACAGTGCAGTGAAACTGGTAAACTGTGTTTTCCAGCAGAACTTCGCCAACCGCAGCGGTGGTGCAATTATGTGTGACACCAACTCTGACTTTGACATCATCAATTGTACAATCGTTGGCAACTTGGCTGCAAACGGTGGAGCCATCTTCTCCACAGACAGCAACCCGGAAATCTACAATTGTATCATCTGGGATAACAGCGCATTTGCTGTCGGTCCCCAGATTGCAATTACAGCTGCCAACCAGCTGACCAAGATCTGCAACAGTGTTGTTCAAGGCGGCAAGCCGGATATCTTCCTCGAAGGTGCTGCACTTTCAAGCTGCGACATCTTCACAGATGATCCGAAGTTTGTCAATCCTGATGATTGTGACCTGCGTCTTCGCAGCGATTCTCCCTACATCGACATGGGCGATGAAGCGAAGTACATGGGGCCTGATGTAGACCGTGACAAGAAGGCTCGTATCATCCGCATCCTCGACCTGGGTGCCTATGAGCTGCCTTCGATCATTTACGTTGACGGTGCAGCCGTCGGTGCCGCTGATGGTACCAGCTGGGCTGACGCGTATGTCTACCTCCAGGATGCCCTCCTGGCAGCCGTTCCCGGCGACCAGATTTGGGTAGCCAAGGGTGTTTACACTCCGGATTGCTACACAGCTTATCCGAACCTCAAGCACAACCGTCTGACAACCTTCCCGCTGCGGAACGACGTAGTGGTTATTGGTAACTTTGACGGTACAGAAACTGACATCACCGATCGTCCCTGTGAAGAGGGCATGAGCGGTACGTTCCTCAGTGGTGACGTTCGCGGTGATGACAACTATGCTGACTTCGGAGAGAACCTGGGTGCAACCACTCTGGATGATAATGTATACCACATTATCACCGTCAATGGCAACATCAATCCTTCTGCTGTACTGCGTAACGTAACCGTTATCGGTGGTGTAGCGGATGGTGTAAGCGACAACAACGCATTCGCAGGCGGCATGCTGAACCTCGGCGGCAGCCCGACGATCAAGTGCGTTACCTTTACCTACAACTGGGCACATGACAGTGCCGGTGCGGTTCTCAATATCGGCGGTGCACCGATGTTCATCAGCTGTGTATTCGAGAACAACTTTGCTCGCAACTGGGGTGGCGCAATGAAGAACAGAGACGGCGCAGCTCCCACAATCGTCTGCAGCAGCTTCCTGGACAATCTGGCGAAGTCTCGCAGCGGTGGTGCGATTGCAAACCTGGCCGGAACTGAAATCACGATCGTTAAGTCTGAATTCATCAGCAATGGTGAAGTTGGCGAAAACGGTGGTGCAATGGCCAGTATTGAAAGTATCGTCAACATCTGTGATTCCGATTTCATCGGTAACGAAGCAGATGAAGAAGGCGGAGCCATGTTCAGTTCAGATTGTGATCTGAACCTCTACGGCGTATTCTTCGCAGGCAACAGCAGTGAAGAAGACGGCGGTGCAATGGCTAACTACTTCTGTGATGATATGATTATCGCAAACTCTGTCTTCATTGGCAACATCAGTGACAGCTTTGGTGGTGCGATCTTCAACCTGACCTGTGACAGTCCTTATATCGTGAACTCTACCTTCACTCAGAACCTCGCTGACAAAGAAGGCGGCGCGATCTATCACGGGACCCTGGGCGCACCTCTGCCGATCACGATTGTTAATTCCATCCTCTGGGGCAACATTTCCGGTCCTGGAATGGGAAGCCAGATCGCAGTTGAGAATGCGATTGTAACTATTCAGTACACGATCCTCCAGGGTGGTCTCGATGAGATCTTCTGGTGGGGCGACTTCAACGACTTTGACCTTTGTGAAATGGTCAAGGACGAAGATCCGCTGCTCGACGGCTGGAAGCTGACACCGGCTTCTCCGGCAATCGACTGCGGTATCAACCGTGCGGTTCCGCCTTGCATCTGCAAGGACATCGAAGGTGATCCTCGCTTCGCGTGGGGTGGCCAGGCTGATGAAGAGACCATCAATGGTGGTCCCTACCGCTGTCCTCCGGTTGATCTTGGTGCCGACGAGTTCTACATGACTCGCGTACCGAATGACACCTGCTTCGCGGGTGACGCTGCTGCCAAGGCAGAATGGGAAGCTGTCGGCTCTCCGGACTGCTGGTGTGCAAGTGTAAATCCGCGTCAGTGCAAAGGTGATGCTGACGGTCTTGCTCAGGGCGACAACAGCTACTGGGTAAGCACAGCGGACCTGGCAATTCTGCTCAGTGCCTGGAATAAGCCTCTCGAGGCTCTCGACGGCAACATGATCTGTGCAGACTTTGACCATGCCGCACAGGGCGACAACGCATACCGCGTTTCGACCATGGACCTCGCTATCCTGCTGAGCAATTGGCAGAAGGCAGACGGTCCGGCTGCGGATTGTCAGGACTAAGGCTGACTAATCACCGGTCATTGACCGGGTTGACCTAAGCCGAACAGGGCTGCGGGGTTTTTCCCCGCAGCCTTTTTTTATTGCCGTTTTTCATCTCGATAAAAAGAAAAACGAGATTTAAACCGAAAATTGGTTTACTTTTTTTACCAATTTGCTATTTTAGCGACATATCGTTTTGACCCTATATATAGAAGCTTGAAAGGTATGCAGTAAATGCAGATCGAGAAATACTCATTTGGCGTCGGCGACCGCTTCGGTCATCAGGCAAAAGCACAGCTTTCCGCCATCCAAAAGGCAAACAGTCAAGGAATTGATATCGTCCCGGTCTGGAATAAATCACATCGTGAGCATACCATCATCGGTACCGAGCCCGCCTCGGTCCGCACCGCAGCCGACCAGGCGCTTAAAGCATGCACGTACGAGGGGGCCTATTACGTCGATGCCGACCATATCAACTTTTCAAACGTGGATGCCTTTCTCGAAAGCAGCGATTTTTTCACGATTGACGTCGCCGATTATATCGGCAAAAAAACGGATGATGCGAATATTAAGGCATTTCTGGATGCAGTTGGCAAGTATTCCGGCCAGCTTGAAATCCCCGGCATCGAGCATACGTTCAAAGTCGATCAGCCCATGCTGCAGAAAATCGCGGATACGTATCTCTATGCAATCGAGCAGGCCTCGGCGATCTATCAGCATATCGAAAAGGCCAAAGGCCCCGGCAATTTCATCGCGGAGGTTTCAATGGACGAAACTGAGCAGGCCCAAAGCCCCGTCGAGCTGTTCTTTATCCTGGTCGGCCTGTCCCGCCAGGGCGTTCGCGTCCAGACCATTGCCCCGAAATTCACCGGCCGCTTCAATAAGGGGGTCGATTATGTCGGCAATCCAAAGGATTTTGAGAAGGAATTCTTTGAAGATACCGCCGTCGTAAAATTCGCCCAAAAGGAGTTCAATTTCCCCCAAAACCTCAAGCTAAGCGTCCATTCCGGCAGCGACAAATTCTCGATCTACCCGGCGATCCACCGCACTCTCGAACATTTTGACGCCGGTGTGCACGTAAAAACCGCCGGCACGACCTGGCTCGAAGAACTCATCGGTCTGGCCATGGCAGGGGGCGAGGCTCTCGAGCTGTCAAAGAAGATTTACAGCCTGTCACTGGATAAATTTGACGAACTTTGCGGTCCGTATGCCACCGTGATCGATATCCATAAAAATCGGCTCCCCTCCGTAGATGACGTGAAAACCTGGACCGGAGAGCAGTACGCCCAGGCACTGCGGCATGATCAGCAGTGCAGCCTGTACAATCCTGATTTCCGCCAGCTTCTGCATGTGGGCTACAAGGTCGCCGCGCAGCTTGGCCGCGAATACCTCGACGCACTGGAAGCCAATGAGGACGTAATTGCCCAACACGTGGGCGAAAATCTCTATGACCGTCACATTGTTCCGATTTTTGTGGGCAAATAGCTCAGAATCTGTATAATAACGGCTTTGTGTATACCGATTTTTCAATGCAGAGCTAAGAGAGAAACCAATGCCGGAACTACAGATGGACAATGCCGCGGCCCGCAGCCGCCTGGGTGAACTTTGCGACCAATTCAAGCTATCCCTCAAGGGGGGCAAAATACGACGCAGCAGCTCGCGTTTCTGCCTCGGCGTGGAACACGGCGATTACAACGGAACCGACCTGTTCGGCGTGGGGACCGACCGTTTCATCTGGATGGGTTATAAGGCCCGTCAGGACAATCAATGCCGGCTGATCAGCGGGAATTTTCCCGAAGAAGGCATTGTGGAGTTTTCGATGGACAATGTCCCTGATCCGGGCGACCCCGCCATCCAGGGTAAGTGGTGCCGTTTTCCTATGGGAGCGGTCTATGTCCTGCAAAAACGCGGCTATCATGTAAAAAAAGGCATTGAAGCGGCCCTGATTGGCAATATCCCCGGCGGCGGGATGTCCCGCAGTGCTTCGCTGAGTCTCAACCTGCTGCTTACGCTGATCGAGGTCAATGGGATCGAAACCAAAGATGAATTCGAAGTCGTCGAGATGGCTCAGCAGATCGAGAACGAGTACATCGGCTCTCCCTGCGGACTGCTCGACCAGGTCATGATCTACTACGCCAAAGAGGGGATGGGTACCTATTATCGCCCCGGTCAGCGTGGGGTTGAATATGTTCCCCTTGCGAAGGGGGCCGAGGATTTCCGCTTTGCCGTGATGGATACCGGGACGGTGAGAAAGGGACTCGAAGTGTCCACATATAAAATCCGCCGCGAGGAATGCGACCGCTTTGCCGCGATGCTGGCCCGGGATGGGTACGATGTCAAATCTCTTGGCGATGTTCGGGCTCTGGGCGAGGCGATTTACCAGGAAATACTGGATCGATATCGTGGCGAACATCCCAATCTCTGCCAGCGGCTAAAGTACATTTATGGAGCGCAGGGACGATTTGATGAGATGCTTCAGGCCTGGCGTGACGGCGATATTGAAAAGGTGGGTGCCCTGTTCCGTACAGACGGAATCGGCTTGCGTGATGAATACGTCATCTCAGGTCCGGAATTGGAAACCATGTGCGATATTGCCCGGACAGTGGAGGGCGTCTATGGCGAGCGAATGCTTGGCGGGGGGGATAAAGGAGCCGCGGGGGCACTGCTGCATAAAGACGCGTTAACAGGCCTGAAAAGGGCGGTTTCGACGGGATATCCGAGGAGTTATCCTGAATTTGGTACAAAATTTTCAGTTACCGGACTCAGTGTTGTCGATGGCATCACCGTTTTTGAATTCTAAAAAGCAAGTGTAACAACTTACATATATATCTGATAGGTAAAGTCCCCAAAGCCTGCTGGCAGTGTTAAAAAATGTGTTTTTCCTGATTTAGCCAATTTTGACCCCCTTTATACCTGACGTTTCATACACAAATTACTCAATTTGCCTTCCTTCTGTATATCGGTAAAAACACGGTTTTTATGTCCAAAATCGGTATATTTATTCAAATTTAGTAATTGTTCACACCGAAAAGAACGAAATAAAGAGTTGTATGTCTTTAAAAAGACTGCGCTTGCGTTAGATTTCAGTTATGTCAGTTTTTACTTGACAAATGATGTGGTTTTGCTTAGAGTATAATACGATGAAAAGAATATCAGTGGTAAGCGACAGCAATAAAAGGGTACAGTTTTTGAGTTGCGAGGGTGATATGATATGTCTCATCAGCGATTCAAGTCCAAGGTATATTTACAAATCAGGCACAAGCCGGAGGGTAAATTAATTTAAGAAAGGAGAGCGGTATGCGAGTAAAAAGTATTCTATTAATTATGTTAATGTGTGTTTCTGTTGCCAGTGCGACAGTATGGGAAGGTTCGGTCGACACGGACTTTTTCGATCCGAACAACTGGAATCCGATTGCTTCGCCGGGTATTGATGAAGAAGCGCAGATCAATGACGCGGCCAATGTTCCGGTCATTGCGGACCCCTGTGTTTTTGATTCAGGTACAATTAACATCGGTGCTGCGTCGGCGGGTGTTTTGGACATCACCGGAGGAACGATCAATTTCCCCAATACAGGTTCCTCCATTTCCAAGATTATTCTTGGTAATGCCTTTGACGGGACCATCAACATGTCCGGCGGGGATATGTTCTTCGCGGAATCCAGCCACCGTAACATTATTGAAATCCCCAATGCGGGTTCTGCCGCAGGTGTGACCGGTACATTCAATATGACCGGCGGTACACTCACAAATGATGAGACAAGCAGTAATCCCAGTACCGGCCAGGTGCGCCTTGGTGGTGGTGATAATACAATTGGTATCATCAATATCACCAATGCTTCGATGACCTGGAATACGGATCGTCAAAATGGTCTTTATCTTGGCCTTGGTGCAGGTGCACAAGGTACTCTTAACCTCTTCCCGGGCGGTACGTTTACCGCACAGGGCGGTCGTGCCTTTGTAGGTGCCGGTGCCGGCGGAACAGGTACGATTCACGTTCAGGGCGGCTTATTCCATCATGAAACCACCCGCTGGTTGACGATGGGTAATGGCCTTGGCTCTACAGGTAATATTATCATTGACAGCGGCCAGTTGATTTGTGAAGACCGATGTGAACAGGGTGCCGGCGGAAGTACGAATATCACAATCAATGGCGGCGGAATGTATGTCGATGGCGATTACCGAATTGGTTTCGGTTCCAGTTCTCCGGAAACGCAGACGATTACAGTCAATGCCGGCAGCCTCGAAGCGACTCAGATCAACCTGGGCTATGACACTGTAAACAGTGCAACGACTACATCCGTCTGTACAATGAATATCAATGGCGGCCAGGTAGTAACCGCGAGCTTCCTGAATATCGGTGCCTACGCAACGGTGAATCTCGACGGCGGCTTTTTGGCAATCATCGGTTCCGGAAGTGACGATCTCGACTTCCCGGAAGATACCGGCAATTTTGGTGTCCTGGATATCGACGGCGGTACGCTGGTCTGGAACGGCACGAAAGAAGCGGAAATTCTTCAGCTCTTCTCGGAAGGCCGCATTACCGTTGGCGGTCTGGCTGCCGGTCAGGGCAACCTGATTATCGTCGAAGATGAAGAAGAAGATGTCACCACTGCAACCGCTGGCATTGCGAATCCGGACGCTGCTTATGCTCCCAGTCCGGTAGGGAATATTGACGCTGAAGGCTATGCCTCTACACTTCTCGAGTGGATCAGCGGCGACAATGCTGTAAAACACAATATCTATTTTGGCACGAATCTTGACGATGTAACCAATCGTCAGGCCGGTACGCTGCTGGTTAGCCAGGGCCTTGCCGCGGCGGCACCTACGCTCAACAGTGTAAGCCCCGGTTCACTTATTCCGGGTACAGAGTACTACTGGGCGGTTGATTCGCTCGATAATGGCAACAATGTAATCGCCAGCGGTCCGGTTTGGACGTTCGATCTCGATAACTCGATTCCGATCGATGATATCGAAGATGGAATTGGCCTCTGGACAACGAACAACAGTACGGTTTTGCTCGAAACAGGAAACCTCAATCGTACCGGTGATTCGGAAGTAGCCGGGCTCGGTGGTTTTGATGACGATGACAACCTTAATATCCTGCAATGGACTTACAACATTCCAGGCGGTGCGGGTCAAAGCGCAAGCATCGAACTCGACCTAACTGGTGTAACCGCGTGGAATGCAACTGACCTTGATGTTCCCAACATTGAAACCCTTGGGCTTCGTTATCATGGTGCAGTCGAAGAAGGCGGCGCCTTTGCAAGTGGTGACGTAAAAGTCTTTATGCAGCTTCGTGACGCCGGCGGCACTTCCAATAAGCTGTACCTGACCGCGGCGGACCCGAACAACTATCACAATCAGTTCTTCTGGGACGAAGATTACTACTACTTTGAAGTTGCCCTTGCGGACTTTAGCGGTGTGAACCTTGCGGCCCTGACGGACGTGATCGTCGGTGCCGAGTCCCGCACAAGCGTTGCCGAAACAGGCACGCTCTTTATCGACAACGTTGCGGTTTACTCGCCGCGTTGTGAAGCTGCGGCTCACCCGGTTCTGGGTGATGTCGACGGCGGCGACTGCGAAGTCACTATCGATGACGTCGAAGACGTTGCTGCTGCATGGCTGGCTGGTCCGGTTACGGTGAATCCGACTGCTCCGACAGCCTCTCCGCTGATTTATTATCCGTTTGATGAAGATGGCGGTGATGCAACGCTCGTTACCGATATGTCCGGTAACGGCAATAACGCAACGATCACAGACGCGGCAGCCACTCCATGGGTAACGACCGATTGTTATGACGGCGGTTGTATCGAGTTCTTTAATGGTGACCTGGAGTATGTGGCTGCAGTTGATAATGCGGATACGGTATTTGCGAATGTAACTGACCAGGTGACCATTT
>CAYVUI010000086.1:0-10019 GCA_964454745.1 uncultured Pirellulales bacterium
GTGATGACCGCTGCAGAACTTCTTCATTTGCGTTTTGGCGATGGACGGGGTGCCGTTTATGCGAGAACTGCATATGCGCTGTTGGGCATTCTGGGAAGTGCCTGTGTGATTGGCATGGCTTTTGTTGTGATCGCGGAGTTTTCTGAAGTATATAATTCCCCTCCATTAACTACAGCGGTCGTTATCACCAGTTTGACAGCTATATATGTTGTCTTAGGTGGGTTTAAGGGCGTTATTATAACGGATTTTATTCAAAGTGTTTTGCTTAGTATCGTTGGGATTGCTTTGGCGGTATTGGCGTACAAAGAAATAGATTCTGCTCATTTTTTTGCCGGCGTTGACAACTTTAGCGAATGGGTATCGCTTGGCATTCCTGAGAAAACAACGGTTCCTGAATATGAAAACTTCAGGGTCATTGCCATGTCAAGGATGCTGATCGGTGCGATATTATGTTTGACGGTTACCGCTGGAGGTTTTGGAGAGCAGCGAATTCTGGCCGCTAGAAACACAGCTGATGCTGCTAAATTATGTGCGGCTTGGAACATTGTTCTTATACCTCGATGGTTATTTACAGCTGCAATCGCTTTTCTTGGATTGTATGCTTTTGCCGATATCGATCCCGGCAAGGCCGATCAGTTGCTTCCAATGGTTCTTAACAAATATGCAACCGTGGGTTTGACAGGCTTGATTGTCGCCGGTTTAGTCGCCGGTTTTATGTCTACAATAAGCTCTTTGATAAACACCAGTGCTTCGATGATGGTAAGAGATATTATCCAGCCGATGATCAAGGATAAGGACAATAACAAAAAGCTTGTTGTATGCAGTTATGTGAGTACGGTCTTAATTGTTCTTGCTGGTATATCTGTGGGTATCATCAGTTATACGTCTTCCACACTGAACGGTTTGTGGAGCTGGATTATGTCAGGGTTGGGTGTTTCTGTTATTTTGCCGAATATTCTTAGATGGTTTTGGTGGAGAGTCAATGGCTGGGGATTTATGATAGGCTTTTTTGCAGGCTTAATCGTTTCGATACTTATGTTGTTCCCTCAGTTTCCTCTGCCTGATTATGCTATGACTCTTGTTTGCATGTTCGTTTCGGGTGTGGGCTGCGTTATTGGGTCACTGATGACTGAAGAGGTAAAACCGGAATGCATAGACGAGTTTTACAGAAGGATCCGTCCGTTTGGTTTTTGGGGCGGAGTATACAATAGACTTGGAATGAGCAGGCAGCAGCATAAACAGCAGTCTGATAGCTTATCGCTGGTAGTCTTTAATTCGGTAGTGATAACGATAGCCTTGCACTCCTACTACATGTGTTCAATATATATAGTCGGACACCTTTACAGGCAAACCGTTATCTCGGCTGTTATCTCAATTATTACGACTGTAATATTGTATTTCACATGGTATCGAGGGACGGTTCTCAAGGAACAAAGAGAAAATCTTTTGGTTGAAGAAAATAAAGATGAAGAGTGAGATTTCAATAGCACTCCAGGGCAAGACGTCTCAAGGTGCGGTTTCGCTTTGGGGAAGAGAATATCATTGCTGGAGTACATTCTCAGAACAGAATTTAATTGTTGGTAATGAATTTGGTATGTTCACAAAACAGCGGCAGGAATATGCGTTGGCAACCAACGCAAAGAATTTTGCCGATGTTTTCAGGCAGTCAGGATTTTCGGCATTTACAATTCCTTCACGTTATTGGGAGATATCTGCAGGGAAAGATGCTTATTATCGGTTGGGCGAAAAAGTAGGTTATGAACCAGTGCGCAAATTTAGAGAATTGGTTACAATAAAGACGGTTTTAATTGGAAAGGTTGATAGTAGATGGATTCAAGGGAAGTTGTATTGAGGACAGTGGAGTTTAATAAACCCTGTCGAATTCCAAGAGATATGTGGGTGCTGCCCTGGGCAGAAACACGTTATGAAGAGACGATAAAACAGTTAAGGTCAGATTATCCAGGCGACATTGATGGACCGACGTTTGAGTATGCTCAAACGCCAAAGACTCAGGGAGATGCATATGTTCTCGGTGAGTATGTTGACGAATGGGGATGTGTGTTTGTTAACAAGCAGGCGGGTATAATAGGTGAGGTTAAAGATCCGATGCTGAAAGACCCAAAAGATTGGGAAAGCGTTAGGGTTCCGACCGAATTGCTCACCTTTAACGCAGAACAGGTAAACATGTCATGTGCGAAGAGTGATAAGTTCATGTTGGCAGGATGCCTTCCAAGGCCTTTTGAGAGATTGCAGTTTATTCGGGGAACTGCTAATTTATTTCTCGATTTGGCTATGGAAAGCCGTGCGATATTAAAACTGCTTGAGACGATACACCAGTTCTATCTTGAAAAATTGACACTTTGGTGTAAGACTGATGTAGACGGAATATTTATCATGGATGACTGGGGCAGTCAAAACTCACTGCTGATATCACCTGCAATGTGGCGCAAAATATTTAAGCCTCTGTATAAAGCCTATGCTGATATCTCGCATGAACACGGCAAGAAAATATTCATGCACTCTGACGGTTACATCATCGATATTATTCCGGACTTGATAGAGATAGGTATTGATGCATTGAATTGTCAGATATTCTGTATGGGTGTTGAAAATTTGTGTCAGTTCAAAGGCAGGATTACTTTTTGGGGTGAGATTTGCAGGCAGCAGCTTTTGCCTAATGGAAGTACTGATGATATTAAACAGGCGGTTGAACAGGTCAAGGAATCTCTCTGGGAAGACGGTGGAGTGATAGGTCAATGTGAATTTGGACCCGGATCAAAACCTGATAATGTTGTGGAAGTTTTTAAAAATTGGAACCAATATCGGTTCCAGGACGGATTATTAGTGCCTTAAGGCCGTTTTTGACTTGGTGGATCTTTTTTCTAGAGCAATATAGTACATCAAATCGGCAATGCAATCCATTTTATAATTGGCAATAAATTGTTATAATCGGCAAAAAGTAATGAATGTAAGGTAACTTTCTTTTACTTATGAGGTAAAAAATGTTTAAAAAGGGTGCTTATCTATTTATAGTATTTTTAGCGTTTGCTTATGTTCAGGGGGCTGTTGTTGATGACTTTGAGTCATACAGCTCTACGGCTGATCTGTCGCCGGGGATTACTGGAGTTGACGGAATTACGGGTCTGGCTCTTGAGACTGATCCTGCGAATGTCTACCAAGGCAGTAATTCTTTAAAAGTTGACTATGATCTAAGTCCGGGTGTTCATGGCTTTGTCGATATAAACTTTGCTGCTCAAGACTGGAGAGTGGGTCAATATCTTTCCTTCATGGTTAAAGGCGATGTTTCCAACAGTGCCGAATTTTACTGGGTTCTAACCGTTGACGATGAAGGACAAACTGTAAATTATCTAAACGCAGGTTCATCATTATTGACTAACGCAGATGGCTGGAACCGGATCGTAGTCGACCTTTCGACGGATCCGCGTTTTCCAACATACTTTTCCAGTGTTGCTCAGCTGCAGATCAATATTCAATGGGGTAGCGGTGGGTCCGGTACAATTTATATTGACGACATTCAAATTATGGATACCACTCCTGCAGGTCCTCCTCCCGTGATTGAGAATTTTGAGTCTTATACTGCTACGGCTGACTTAGCTCCTGGGATCATTGGATATGATGGAGTTGCAGGTGGCTTGTATCTCGATAACGAACCAAACAAAGTATATGAAGGCACCCAGTCTCTAAGGGTCGAGTATGACTTAAGTGCCGGAGTTCACGGTTATATTGACATGCTCTTTGCTGCTCAAGACTGGAGAGGGGGTCAATATCTTTCCTTCATGGTTAAAGGTTTACCTTCTAATAGTGCGGAATTTTACTGGGTTCTGACGGTTGATGGTGAAGGGCAAACTGTTAATTATCTAAACGCTGCGTCATCTTTGCTTACTAATGCAGAGGGTTGGAATCAGGTCGTTGTCGATCTATCAGCAGACCCGCGTTATCCCGATTATTTTTCCGCAGTTTATCAGTTGCAGATAATTATTCAGTGGGGTTCCGGTGGCAGCGGAACGGTATGGATTGATGATATTCGGATGCTTGCAGATGTTGGCAATGTAAACTCGCCGTTACCAGTCGATGGTGATCTGGATGATGATGGTGATGTTGATAATTTAGATTTTTCAGCATTAGCTTTAGATTGGCTTGAGAATAATGTCACAGGTGCTGTGTCACAAGTAGGCATCGAAAACTTTGAGTCCTATGCAACCACAAGCGCACTTCTTTCAAGTTGGGAAATTGACTTCTTCGCACCAGGCAGCTCTACACTTCAATTGATCGATGTTCCCGCTGATGCTTACCAAGGCAGCAAGGCTATGCGATGGGAGTATGATGTTAGTGGCGGCGGTCAATGGGCTGAGATAGAATTGGTTCTTGAAAGCGAACTAGACCTTAGTCAGTACGACCAGATGCGGCTACGTATCAAAAAGCATACAGATAACAGCATGGAGAATCTGCTCTACGTGAAATTCCTTGATAACTGGTCGATTACCGGTGAGTCGTGGATTGAGCGAGTTGATGGATCTACCTATTACCCAATTAATGAATGGGATGAATGGGTTGTAGATTTGCATAATTTGACAGCATGGAAGAATGGATATAGCGAACTTGCTGAATTGACAAGTATTGATCAGATAATGTTTGGATGTGCAGGCTCAAGCCTCGAAGGCGGAGATGGTACAGGAACTATCGATTTTGATGAAATTGTACTTATCCAGCGTCCTTGCAGTGCATATCCAGAAGGTGATATCAATCTAGATTGTAAAGTCAATTTCACTGATTTTGCTATTATGGCAGAGAAGTGGTTAACCGGGACAAATTAGATTTGATCGTAAATGATATATTTGTATTGACGGAATAAATACAAAATTATTCCGTGAATACACTGTCAACAAAGGAAAGTGAGGTTTGAAGTGAGTAGACCGAGAAAAGTAAGATCCATAGCTGCGTTTACTCTGATCGAGTTATTGGTTGTAATTTCCATTATTGCGCTATTGATGTCAATTTTAATGCCAAGTCTTAATAAGGTTAAAAAATTAGCGAGACAAACGATCTGCGGTTCCAACCTTAAACAGTGGGGAATTGCTGTTCTTTCTTATTCAGCAGATAATGGGAATCTCTTAGCCTCACGTTCGATCCCCGGATCTAATGGCAGATATCCAACGACAGGATGGGTTTATGATCGTTGGGATAACCGGAAAAACACTGCTTCAATTCAGATGCAGTATCCACAAGGAGAATTTTCTTATGAACTGATCGGACCTTACCTCCCTGGATTTGATCTTGACGCCCAGACTTTTGGCGACGTTTGGAGTTGTCCCGCGAATAAACAAGACATGTATGAAAGGACATCTTCGTTGATTGCTGAGCAGGGTGCGATGTTCCTACAGTATGCCTATTTTGCAAGAGTTGACTTGTGGGATCATAGGACTGCTTCGAAACCAAAAGAGATTGCCGGGAAAACGCCAGGCCCTGGACAAGTGTTGATGGCGGATTCAATTTTCCGTTATTCGAATACAGCTTGGGAATATAATCACGGCACCAATGGCCCTTCCATGGTTGGTCCGAAATATTCACTACATTACAGTTCGAAGAATGGACCGCCTAAAATCGCTGGTGCCAATGTTCTCTATGGTGACGGTCATGTACTTTGGAAAAAAGAGAAGGATTTCAATACGGAAGCCATGGATGCCGCTCTAGCGGATATGAACACCAAAATAAGTTGTGTTAGAGGTGCAGAGCGAAATGCGGGGACATTTTACTAATTGGTTGTATACACCTAGAAGATATCATAAAAAAATATGGAGACGTTCATGAAGTTAAAAAGATATAATGGGGAGCCGATCATATCACCAAATCCCAGGAATGTCTGGGAGAGCTTGGCGACATTTAATCCAGCTGCCTGGTATGACGAACACACTAATGAAGTAAAACTTTTGTATAGGGCGTCTGGTCATGATGATGAGTACCGTGTTCATTTTGGCATGGCAACCAGTAAGAATGGGTACGATTTTGAAAGAGTCTCCGATCAGCCGGTTTTTGTTCCAAGTGCCGATGGTATTGATGCAGGGGTAGTAGAAGACCCTCGTGTAGTTAAGATGGGTGATTATTATTACATTACATATGCCGTGAGACCGTTTCCGCCTGGCCAGTACTGGCTCTCGCCGGAAAAACGTCCATATAATCCTCCGCAATGCCCGGTGGATTTTCCGAAATTGTTTAGAGAGAATGCGACAAGTACATGCCTGGCGATAACGAAAGATTTTAAGAATTTTATCCGAGCTGGAAGACTCACCCGCTGTGATGTTGATGACAGGGATGTTATTCTATTCCCTGAAAAAATTGATGGTAAATATTACATGATTCATCGTCCCATGGAATGGTGCGGTAACGGATACGGAACTGAACACCCCGCTATTTGGATTGCAAGTTCGGACGATCTACTTTGTTTTAACATCAACCAAAGTCAACTTTTAGCAAAAGCCGAATTTGATTGGGAATATAAAGTTGGCGCAAATACGCCTCCGATCAAAACAGACTACGGTTGGCTTATGCTGTATCATGCGACAGGACCAGATTCACATTATCGTCTTGGTGCAATGATGATGGGCTTAGATGATCCAACCAAAATTCTTTACAGAACAAGGGACTGGATAATGCAGCCGGAGAGAGAGTATGAAATAAAAGGTTTTTATAACGGATGCGTGTTCCCATGTGGCAAAGTCATAATCGGAGATACCTTGTTTGTCTACTATGGTGCTGCCGATAAATATGTGGGGCTTGCAACATGCCCGGTTAAGGATTTGATAGATTATCTTCTCGAATGTCCATGTGATGATGGCTTGGAATTTGGATCTCCTAAGAAAAGTATCTCTATAGCGACAGTACTTGATAAAACAAAAAAGAAACCGTCTAAACAGGTTGTTGAAAACAGACTGTAAATTGTCTGTTTTAATAATATATGAAGATGAATAAATACATTTGTATGACCATCTTGATTGTGTTTTTATTGGCTGGCGATCTTTTTGCTGCCAAGAGACTTATAGCTGTTGATTCGACTGTCGAGTTTGATCCGTATAGTACGGCTATAGGTTCGCAGGGCTTTAATGCAAGTTATCAGTTGTATCCTAATGAAGCCATGGTCGTTCAGCAGGCTCGCTACACAATGAACTTGGGAAGTGATGTATACAAGTTTTCTCTTGCTCCTACTGGTGATGTGCAGACTGTTGATCCTCCAGACGTTGACAGCCTTGTTACAAGGATACAGAATGTACCTGCTTTTCAACAGGTGCTTGACATGCCATTCGAGTGCATCATGATGTGGGTTTACCCAGTTGGTGTGGTGTTCAATCTTAACGGAGGCTATACGTCGTACGCCGCCGAGATCGAATATCAAGAGCTTTACGATTTAACCAGGTATCTAATGCAAAGATATGAAGGTACTGGCAGAACTTTTATGATAGGCCACTGGGAAGGTGACTGGACATTATTGGAAGGCTATGATTCCAATGCTAATCCCAGACCGGAGATGATCGTTGCAATGAGGGCATGGATCAACAATCGCCAAAATGCAATTCAAGCTGCCAGACAATCGCTTCCTGCAGTTCAGGGAGTTAATGTCTATCACTATGCTGAGGTCAACCTTGTACGGAAAAGTATGCTTGATCCAACAAAGGCTACCTATACCAGCAGCGTCCTTCCCTATGTAACGGTTGATGCTGTTTCTTATTCCGCCTATGAAGCAACTAACTTTATCTCTCAAATGCCTCAACGGCTTTATGATTCTCTGGATTATATTGAGAGCAAGGCAAACTTCAGCGGTGTTTTCCATCATGAAAAGGCGGTATTTTTGGGAGAATTTGGAGTAGGCGAACTTGAGGCCGCCCAAGCTGCCAGTGCCTGGGGATGCCCTTATATAATGTACTGGTCCGTTTATAAAAATGTTGATACGCATACATTTTTTCTTGTTGATTCTGATGGTTCTTATAATTCGTCATGGTATTTGTTTAATGAGATGCTTGCAAAGGCAACTGCTCAACGGGATGTTACAAGGATGCTGCTTAATCACAATCCGGATAGTTCTCAATTTAGTGATATAATAAGTGGGTATGCATCAAATAATCTTTCTGATATTATTTCAGCCGGCCTGTCGCATGTCGATCATACTTCTCAAGTCGATAACGCTTCGTTTCTCATGATGATGTTTCAGCAGTTACTTTTAACAAACGATTATCAAAGCAGTTTATTTTTCAGTCTTTTATCTGATCTTGATGCCGGTACTAAAAACCGATGGCAGACCCTTCTTTGTCTTATGGATACTCCTGAAAGCAAAAATGCTTTTACGGATTCGGAGTTCGCTAACTGGATATATGAAAAGATTTTGCTTAGAGAAAATGATGAAATAGGGATAGGTGAATTATCAGGGCTTGAAAATCGCCTCGCTGCTGGAGAAAGCCGTTCGGCTATTTATCACGAATTCCTGAATTCGCAGCAATCGTTGAATAAAGCATTAGAAACCAGATTCTCAGATTTCAGGGAGCACAAGTTGTCCGTTCTTACCGTCGAAAATTTTGAATCATACAATACAGATGCGGATTTGGCTGGAAGCGTGGACGGGTATGGGGGCGTAGCATCTCCGAACGGTTCGCTTTCACTTGAGACCAATCCTTTCCATGTACATCAGGGGCAAAAATCTTTAAGGGCAGACTATGATCTTAGTCCGGGAGTACATGGCTTTATTGATCTTAATTTTTCCCCGCAGGACTGGAGTGCTGGTGATATCCTGACATTCTGGTACAAAGGTTCGCCTGGTAACAGCAAGGAATTTTTGTGGGTAAAGACGATTGATAATGACAGGCAGGAAGTCAATCATTTCTATTTAGGTCAGTTTTCGGCGACAGACCAAAACCAGTGGACCAAGATCGCTGTGGACCTTCGCAAGGATGCAAGATTTAGTACTTATTTTACAAATATAGCACAGGTTCAGCTTATTATTCAGTGGGGTTCCGGTGGGAGTGGGACGGTCTATTTTGATGATATTCGCTTGGTTGCAGAGAAGAATCTGGCGACTCTTCAGTATGAAAACACGGTCTCTGATGCAATTTATTATCGCTATATGGCTGACTTCAGGAATTGTCCGGATGCAGCCCCAGGTGATTTTAATGCTGATTTGAATAGCGATTGTTTCATTGATTATGCAGATCTTTCAGTTATTTCAGGGAATTGGCTCAGTAGCGGATCAGTTGTGGGTGACCTTAATGGAGACAGTACTGTTACTTTTTCCGATTTTGCCCACTTTGCGGCCCTATGGCTCGAATAAGCACCATTAAACGTAGAAATAAAAGCAATTTTATCCATTATCGTGGCAACTTTATGTATTTTTGTGATGGAACTCAAATTGGTATAATTAAAATTATCGGTAAAGAAGTTTTAATGATATTTTTTTTTGGAGGTTGAAAGATGAAAAAATCAATTTTGTTAGTGGCGGTTTGTATGTGCTGTGCATTTGCCAATGCCGCAGTGGTGGTGGAAGATTTTGAAAGTTATTCAACGACAGATGATCTGATTGTGAATTGGACGGGTTACGATGGTCTCGCGGGGTCTTTAGGCTCCCTTAGTCTTGAGACAAATCCTGCAAACGTGTATGCGGGAAGTAACTCAATGAGAATGGATTACAATCTTGCGGGAGTGCATGGTTTAACAAATTTTTTCATGCCGGCTCCACAAGACTGGTCGGGCGGCACATTTTCGTTCTGGTATAAAGGAACGGGTAGTGCCGAGTTCCTGTGGCTGGTGACAGTAAACGAAGATGCAGTTGCCACAAACCATCTTTATTTGGGTGATTATGCCCTGACGAATGTTGGTGATTGGACGAATATCCAAGTTGATATTTCAGGTGATTCGGGATTTCCCGACAAATTTGACGCTGTCGGTCAGATGCAACTGAATATTCAATGGGGCTCGGGCGGAAGTGGAACCGTATGGGTTGACAATTTAGAATTTATTCC
>CAYVUI010000086.1:10029-19305 GCA_964454745.1 uncultured Pirellulales bacterium
TGGAACAGTCGCAAATGTGTTTTTCCATGTTGCATTTATTCCTGAACCTGCTACATTTATGATGCTTGGGGCAGGAGGTTTGATTTCACTTCTTAGAAGAAAATAATAGCTGGAATAGTGGGCAAAGTTCTTGCGATTTACTCAAAACACCCCGGGCATTTTGAACGGGGTGTTTTTTTTGAGCTATAACAAACGCATTTCATATGTTGAAGGCCAGATGGCTAGCCTAAAATTGGAAATCTTTAATGAGTAAGTTGTCCAGGCGTAATTTTTTTAAGAAGGTTGGGGTTGGGTTGCTGGCTGTCGGTACCGGTGCTGCATATGTCAAAAACATAAAACCGCGACCAAAAAATGTTCTGATGTTCTATGTTGATGACCTTAGGCCTGAGATAGGTTGTTATGGAAAAAGCAAACTCATTACCCCTAACATTGATCGACTGGCCAAAAGGTCTGTGGTGTTTAACAAGGCGTACTGCCAGATAGCTATTTGCATGCCATCGCGAGTCAGCACGCTTAGCGGGATGTATGCCGTAGACAGAAATCATCAAACTTTAAGATCTCTCCTGCCAGTAGGAAAACCGTCCCTGACGAGGCGCTGCCGAAAGGAAATCAGTGGCAGTTTCCATCGACAGACAAATATGAGCTTTATGACTACCAGACTGATCCGGGCGGCAATGTGAATATTGCTGCCGATCCTAAGAACAAGGCATTGGTTGACGAACTGGCGGCGATGATGAATGCCGGGTGGAAAGCCGCAAGGCCAGATGACAGACATTAAATGTCGGTTTATCCCTGATGGTTTAAGGCGTTTTTGGTTGTAACACCAAGTTTGGCTGGACAATTCTCAAACGAACTCTATAATTCTTTAGGAGAAGTATTTAAAATCTGGGATATATACACTTGTCATGCAGCAAGGATAGGCTTATGAGTAAGAATGATAAAAAAGCATTTGTAAGAAACGTAGATATGGACAGCCTGGATGCTGAGGCCTATGATTACGCCGGTGGTCAAAAGCATTTCTATCCTATCCCCAAGTTCAAAGCGATTTCACATGTGAAAACTGTTAAGAAATGGGTATATGACGAACATGTGCACAATGATCATGAGTGGATTCTTATAAGAAATGGTTCCATTAAGTATCAGATTGATGATAAAAATTATGTTGCTAGAAAAGGAGACTTTTATTTTGTACAGCCAGGTCAGAAACACCAGGAGATAAGCGTTTCCGGCAATCTAGATTTTTACGTTGTAAAGTTTCACTTGATTAACCATAGGGGAAAAGACGCGTTTTTTTTACCACCCCCCTTTAGCGCAGAAAGACAGAAGATAAGTGGAATAAGTAGACAGCTATCGCCTTTATACTTGAAGATATTTAGGGAAATTAAGGATCAGAAACCTTGGTGTGAAGAGGTAATCGAATCAATCATTTGGCAGATGACGTGGATAGTTAGAAGGCGGCTAAACAAATATCTGCCATCACCTGATCTGCGAAGAATGAGTTTCAGCCAAGAACAAATAGTCGATTCTGCTAAGACTTACATAGAAGAAAATCTTTCGAGAAATATCAGTCTAGACGAGTTGGCAGAGGCTTGTTTTGTTTCAAAGTTCTATCTTGTACATGTTTTCAAGAAGGTGACAAATATGTCACCGATACGTTTTTCGCTAAATCAAAGAATGAATGAGGCTAAAAAGATGCTTGGCGAAAGAGGTACGTTGGTCAAGCAAGTTGCAACTCAACTGGGTTTTAATGACCCCTACTATTTTTCGCGTATATTTAAGCAGATCACAGGAGTAAGTCCGAAAAACTATCAGGATGGACTTGAGCAGGATCAGGGAAATTAGTATCTTTTCAAGCGAAAATGGTCAATACCATTTTAGGGGGGAATATCTGGTCTATTACTGCCAATAATCTTGTGTGATTTTATTTGTGCAAAATGGATAAAGAGTTAGCTGTTTGAGCCAGAATACATCTCCCACGGCCACTTTTCCGGCGGTTGTACTTTCTCAAAATGACTGTAACTTCCGATATTCTCTGTGGTTGTCGAATCTTTACTCTGCAAAGCGAAGTGCCAGTTTCTGCAGGGTTCCAATTGCCACTCAGGCTCATCATAGCCATGTAGTTCGGTCACTTTATCTAAAGAACTTACCTCAATATCCTGAACGTAGCTGCCACCTTTTTCTGTTAAATCAATCTCGATGTAACTACTTGTTGCTGTAACCACAGGGTATCGCCCGTTAAATCCTGTAATCTCAATATATACCGTATCACCCGTCATCAACGTTGAAACAACCGGTACCGGCCGGAAGCGTAAATTTGACCGCTCCCGCCTGGCCATAGCCCCAGGCGGTATAGACATAAGGGACTGCCGGGTCCCATACATTGGGATTGGCCATGGAATATCCATCCCCACTGTGACCGCCATAGGGTCCGCCGCCATATAAAAAGAATCGATTCGTTTGCTGATTGTTCTGGACGTGCATCTCCCAAAAAACACCCGAAGAGGTTCCACCCGGACTGCCCCATGCGTTAAAAAGTGATGCATTGGTATCATCCGGGTCTCTGCCGTATTTACTGTAACATTCCAACAGGCCCGCTTTTGCCTGATTGTAAGCTGTGTCCTGGTCTTGATGGTTAAAGGCTATCAGTATTATTGCTCAAGCTTATAAATTTCTTGACAACATCTTCTAATAGCATATAAAGACACGGCACCAAAACCAGCGTGACCAACGTGGAAAATAAGATCCCAAAGCCTAAAGAAATCGCCATCGGAATCATAAACCGTGCTTGGCGGGATGTCTCAAAGATCATTGGTGAAAGACCGCCAAAGGTTGTCAATGTAGTCAGCATAATCGGTCGAAACCGGCGAATCCCAGCTTGATGGATTGCCTCAAATGCAGACAAATTATTTTCTTTGCGGATACGGTTGGCATAATCAATCAAAATCAAAGAGTCATTAACGACAACGCCGGACAGAGCAATAATCCCCATCATACTCAACATGCTCAGTGAATACCCCATGAGCATATGCCCTATGACCGCTCCAATAATCCCGAATGGGATCGCCACCATCACAATCACCGGTTGAAAATAACTTTTAAAAGGAATTGCCAGCATCGCATAAATAGCTAACAAGGCAAATACAAACCCGACCATCAAACTCTGCATTCCTTCGCTGAAGTCGGCCTGTCGACCTTCCCATCCATAAGATAGACCTGGATAATCCTTCGTCAATTGAGGTAAGATATCCTCTTCAAGCGTCGTCTTAACCTGACTGGTCTCGTCAATCGGCTCCACATTAGCTGTCACAGTAACTGTTCGACGTCCATTTCGCCGCTCGATAACAGTGTATGAACGGCCTCGTTCAACAGTTGCCACCTGCATGAGTGGTACATCTTTGCCGGACGGTGTACGAACCAAAAGCTGTTCAATATCATACTCACTGTTTCGCTGTTTTTTGGGCAATTTGACACGGACCCGAATTTCGTTGCGGCCGCGTTGTTGACGCAAAGCTTCAGCACCATAAAACGAGTTTCTTACTTGACGGGCAATTTCCGAACCAGTCAGCCCCAAACTCTGACCTTCAGGCTTAATCTTAAAATTTAATTGTTCCTTGCCCGGCGTGTAACCATCGTCAATATCTTTAACATTGGAAAAATCACTTAATAATTCCGCTAATTTTTCACTCGCTTTATCCAGCACCTCAATATTGCGATGGCTCAATTCAACCGTCAATGCAGCTCCAGAGCCTGGACCGCCGCGATCCGATTCGAAACGTAATGATTCCAAACCAGGAATCTGGCCAACTTCATCCCGCCATAAACCTGTTAATTTTGTGGTACTGATTGGACGAATTTCCGGATCTGTTAGATAAATTCGGACCTGTGCCGTATTTTCATCAATCCTTGTGTAAACTCCTTTACTTAATTTCAGGCCTCCATTTTCGGATACAACTTTATTGGCTTTTTCCAATAGATAGTTATTGATTTTTTCAACTTTTGACATGGAACTGCCAAACGGAAGGGTTGCGGTAACAATGGTATAATCTGACTCTACGCGAGGCATCAGAATCATACCAATTCGTCCGCTCATAACGAAACTGAGAATCACAATAAAAAAAGCAATTCCAATTGCAACCGTAAGCGATCGATACTTGATGCATCTATCTAGAAAAGGTCCAAAAACGACTTCAATAAACCGCTCAAACTTCTGGCTGAATGACTGCTGGCAATCGTGCATAAAGGTTGATAAACGATTTTTACTTCGTCGATGGGCATGAGCCAAATGCACAGGAAGAATTAACAGTGATTCAACCCAAGAGATCGTAAAAACAGTAATTACCACCAAAGGAATAACTTTCCAGATTTTCCCAATAAATCCCGGTATGAAACACAGCGGCAAAAATGCAATGATATTCGTAATGATACTAAACGTAACAGGAACAGCAACATCCCGTGCACCCAAAATCGCTGCTTTAATAAAACCTATACCTCGGTTGCGATATTCATATACATTTTCACCAACCACTATCGCATCATCAACAACAATTCCTAATGCTATAATAAAGGCAAACATGGAGATCATATTAATGGTTACGTCCATTGATGGTAAAAATAAAAACGCACCTAAGAACGAGATTGGTATTCCCATTGTTACCCAAATCGCCAGTTTAAACTCCAGAAAAAGTCCTAATAGCAGCAAGACCAGAATTAAACCATAACCCGCATTTTTCAAAAGTAGCGTCAATCGCTGGCGATAGATATCAGAACGATCACGATTAATGGTCCAATCAACACCCGGTGGTAATTGCGTTTCAATTTGACTCATTGCCTGATGAACCGCAGATGATACACCGGTTGGCGTTTGCTTGCCCACACGAAAAACTTCAATTCCAATTGCCCTGAAGCCGTTAAAAAAAGCCGCTCGGTCCGTATCGGCAAAATCATCTTTAACTTCTGCAATATCCTCTAAATACAAAATCGAACCATCTGAAGAAGTAACGACCGGAATACGTGCAAATTCATTAGCCCAGTCCCGCCGGTCTTTAACCCGCAGTAAAACGTCCCCGCCTTCGGTTTCGATATACCCGCCGGGAATTTCTACTGATGTTGTCCTGATTTTTTGAGCCACGCTTTGCAACGTTAATCCATAGGTTCGCAGCGTGTTCTGATCGATTAAGACCTGCACTTCATAATCTCGAGCACCATCAAGTTCCACTTGAGTAATGCCGGCAGACTGGAGCAAACTGTCGCGTACCTGTTCTGCCAGATCACGCAGCACCCATTCCGACACATCACCATACAATTCGATCTGTAACACCTCGCGCCGTCGAATTGCCAGGCTCACTTCCGGTTCCTCGGCATCTTCTGGAAATGTTGTAATACGGTCAATCTCCTGCTTAATATCCTGATACACCTTTTGTTGATCAGCATCTTCAAGCAATTCAGCAACCACGGTACCCGATCCTTCTGAAGCTGTTGCCGTAACTTCCTTGATGCCTTCAAGCCCGCGAATGGCTTCTTCAACAGCCAGAACAATACCCTGCTCCACCTCTTCCGGACTTGATCCCGGATATGGTACACGGACGGTTACAATATCTAAATCAAATTCTGGAAACACTTCTTTCTTGATTGTAATTGCAAGAATTGCACCTCCAATCAATAAAATAAGCATCATCAGATTGGGGGTCACACGGTTACGCACCATCCATGCAATTAGACCTTTGGAATCATCAGTCGCTTGAATCATATCGTTCATTCCCGAGTCTCCGGCTTTTCATTGGCCTCATGATTTAAACGCAGCAACATGCCATCAACCGGTGCGGAAATATCGGTGGTTACAATACGATCACCGTCCTGAAGTCCATTCGACAGATACACCGTATCTTTTTCGCGAAACAGCACTTCAACCGGCCGTATTTCCAGCTGATCGTTTTTGTTCATTACCCAGATATTATCACCATCATGCAGATAGTCCCGTCTGACAGAAAAGACATCCTCAATTGTTTTCCCTTCAATCTCGATGCGTACATATGAACCAACTAAGATTGGTGGAAACTTAGATGAATCGCTACTCAGAGACAGCGGATCTTTTACTGACACTAACACCTGTGCCAAACGCCCCTGTTCCTCAAGTTGCCCAAGCAAACGAAGTAAACGCCCTTCTCGCCAGATATCCGATCCCCATGCCGCACCATCAAAAATTTTTACAGAAGAACCTTGCTGACCATCACCATCCGGGATGTTAATCCAATGCAACTGATCAACGTTCACCTTGGCCTGAACCCAATACTCATCCGTGCCCATAATGGTCAATAGAGAACTGGAAGGAGTGACCTGAGCCCCAACATCCACCAACTTATCCTGAATCACAGCATTAAATGGAGCTTTAACCGTACAGCGTTCGACATCCAGTTGAGCCTTGGCTAATTGTGCCTTGGCTGATTCCAGTGCCGCACGGGTTTCTTCTAAGTGGGGTTTCCTGAGAACCAGTTCCTCGTCCTGTTGCTCAACAATATCATCCAACAGTTTATATTCCTGTTGAGCAACTAATTGATTGCCCTGCTCTAACTTTAGATTCAATTCTGCCTGAGCCAGTTCACTTTGTCGCTGTTTGACAACTGCTTCATAATCACGCGAATCAATTTTAATCAGAACCTGTCCCTGTTGAACAGCACCACCTGGAATCACCAATGGATCGACAAAAGTGACCCGACCGGACACTTCCGGAGCCAGTGTAATTTCTTGTGCCGGTATGACAGGGCCCATTGCCGACACGACCGTTTTGTGATTGGTTTTCTCTGCGGTCTCGACTGTTATCAAACGAGCCTGTTGAGGTGGTTTCTGACGTCGAGCTTTAGGACGAGTTGCTATTTGATACTTGGCAAAAGCAATTGCCAATATCACAATCAACACTGGAACAATCCATGCAAAGATAACCCTTGATGATGGCTTTTTTAAAGACCGAAGTGAAGGGGTATTGTTTTCAGATTGATTTTCTGTATTCATGATTATTCCTTATTGTCAAGAAATGATGTTTCAAGCAATTCTGCATTACCAGGTGGTTGTATCGGCCAACCGCCTGCAATGGAGCGGCATAAATCGATACGGTGCTCAATTAAAACACGACGTGCAGTTAACTCATTACGTTCCAGATTTTGCATCGTAACCAACGAGGTCAGAACACGAATATAATCCAATTGTCCCTTTAAATAATTTTGGTAGGATCGCTCATACACATTCTGTGCCAAGGCCAACTGCTTTTGCAAGCTCTCGGCATACTGCCGCTGATAGTACTCTTGCTGGATGGCATCTTCTGTTTCTTTCAATGCCTCCAAAACTGTTTGACTGTAATCATTAAGCCTCTCAGAAACAACGGCTCTCGTTCGCTTGACTTCAGCTTTCCGCAAGCCAGCATCAAATAAAGGTCCGCTGAGATTGGCAGCTAGATTTCCAAGCCAATCATCAAAGAGATCGTGAACTTTTGCAGCTGATGTTTCAGCTCCGGCGGACAAACTGATCGTCGGATACTGGTCGGCAATGGCCGAAGCCATACGCTGGTCAGCAGCCTGAACCGCAAGATATGCAGTCAGTACATCCGGACGCCGTTGGATGACGACGGCAGGGATGTCAATTTTTGGCAATTGCTTCAATGTTATCAAATCGATGGACTCAGACTCCCACCATACCGAAGGCGTCCTGCCCATCAAAATCGAAAGCTGATGTTGAAGCAACGCAATATCTTCCTGTGCCTGAATTAGTTGTCCTCGCCCGGATTGTACCAATTGCTCTTGACTAAATACATCAGCAGCGCCGACCTTCGCTTTTCGAAACTGAAGCTTAATCACTTCAAGAATTTTTTCATTCGTCTGTATTTGCTGACTGATAATTTCCTGTTGCCGTTTTGCCTCAGCCAATTGGTACCACGTTTTAGCAATAGCCGATGTCAATGTCATCGCGGCAGCACTTACATTCTCCCTGGCGGCCTGTGTATCCAATACTGCTGCCTGTCGAGCCGATCCAATGCGATTCCACAAATCAATCTCATAAGCAGCACCTAAACCGACATAATAATCCGATGCATAAGTCACATCGTCAGATACACGCCGTCGAATCCGCTCTGCACCGGCCCCATAAGTCACTGAAGGGAATAAACTCGCTCCCGTCTGAACCGCAATTTGTTCGGCTTGTGTAAGACGATCCCAAGCGGAACGAATAGAAAAATTGTTAGCCAGAGCTTCATCAATAGCTAGATTGAGTTGATCATCACCAAGTGAGTTCCACCATTGTTGCGGCAACGGCTCAGATCCTTTTGCAGAAAAATCCTGTGGCAATTCAAATGATAGTGTAACAGGGCGAGGCCCAAGAGTGCTGCAACTGCTTAGGACAAGCAATAAAATAATGGTCGCGATTACTATAACTCGATAAAACCATTTTGATTGTAGTACCAATTCTATCACGATAACTCCTGCAAGGCCATTTGTTTCTTTACAGCAGCGATGCCGGCTAATGAAAAAACTGTAATGTGTTCCGCCAGTGCATCAATTAATTTGTTTCTTTCAAATTTACGTAATGGCGGAGGCAATTTCCCACGGCGGAAACCAAAACCCATACAGTGGTGAATCACACTCGTTGCACAAAAAACAAGATCTCGCTCTTCGGCCTGTTCACCCAACAATTCCCGTAATATTGAAATCATCCTTTTTCGAAGCGGTTCGATCGCGTCCTGCTTGATGTGTTCAATGGTTTCTGTCGGATTGGCCAGTTCCATTAGTAATATCTGTCCAGCATATCCCAACTCGCCGGAATCAAGCATTCGGTGAAGTAACGATTGGATTAATGCTTGCAACCGTCTTTCAGGAGTTGCGTCCTCTTCCAATTGCATATCGGGCGGATACTTTTCAATAGCCTCATGGAAAGCTTTCTTCCAAACCTCCGCATATAACTCATCTTTAGAGCCATAATAA
Organism: uncultured Pirellulales bacterium; assembly: GCA_964454745.1. Classification (GTDB taxonomy): domain Bacteria; phylum Planctomycetota; class Phycisphaerae; order Sedimentisphaerales; family Anaerohalosphaeraceae; genus CAYVUI01. Next base: position 18,993 of record CAYVUI010000086.1, read on the forward strand.
TAATTGACCGAAGCCATATTCGAATGAGCATCTTCGCAGATATCTGCAATCGTGGTATCCCGAAAACCCTTTTCGGCGAATACTTTGGTGGCAGACTCTAAAAGCAGTACTTTCCGTTCCTGGCCGTCTCTCCGTTTTACCATTTTAATTATTCCTTTTTTGGCACACGAGTTAAATCTTCATTTAGAATAAAAATTTAACTTAGTTAATGCACTTTTTCAAGAAAAAGATACATGTGGTACATATATTTAAGTGAAGATAGTTGTACTGTGTAATTTTTAAAGTTTTATAAGTCATTTATACGACTAACTTT
>CAYVUI010000087.1:0-18908 GCA_964454745.1 uncultured Pirellulales bacterium
ATGGAGTACAGACCGGGCTCTTTCCCGACGATCCATTTTGCGGCTCGAAGTGAACCGGAAGCAAAGTTTTTACGGCTGTGGGCATTGTGAGAGAGGGTGACTGTTTCGCCGAGGGTACTGAGAATGACCTGGTGCTGACCCACGATGTCCCCGCCGCGAACGGCGTGCATTCCGATCTCCCCTTTTTCCCGCGGAACGTCTTTTGTATGCCGGCCGTGGACGAGATCTTTGGGGTAATCCCGGCCGGTCGCCTTGCAGATATTCTCCGCAAGCGTCAGGGCGGTCCCGCTGGGTGAGTCTTTTTTGAAGCGGTGATGGGCTTCCACGATCTCGATGTCATATTCCTGGCCGAGGGCATCGGCTACTTTCCCGACAATACTGAAAAGCAGGTTCATACCGACGCTCATATTGGTCGCCTGAACAATTGGGATTATTTTGGATGCACTTTTCACTTTTTCCTGCTGATTGTCTTCCAATCCGGTAGTACACAGCACCAGCGGCGTTTTTGACTTCTGCGCGTATTCGAGGAGCTTATCAAGGGCCTGGGGCAGGGAAAAATCAATGATAACATCCCCTTTTTTGTCCGGAAAATCAGCCGAAAGGGCAATTCCGAGAGTACCAATACCAGCCAAATCACCCGCATCTTTGCCGATATCCGGGTTTTCACTGTAATCAACTGCGGCAAAAATCGTTACGGATTTATCGTCATTGAGGACCTGGAGGACGTTTTTTCCCATTCTCCCACCCCCTCCGTGTACAATAATATCAGTCATGAAAGACTCCTTTTTTTCTAAATTTGAAACGAAAAGCACTAAAAATATCCCCATAACAGGCCGATTATACCCTTATGGGTAGTAAATTTCCGCGAGGAAAATCCTAATTTGTTATTTCAAGGATATTTACCGCGAATCAAACGGGAATTTTCCCTCGAAAGCATTGCAGTATATAGGATATTAAAAACAGAACAAACACTTTTCCTTGACAGTATAGTTAGTCGGGGATTAAAATATGAAGACAAACAAGGTCTTTTGAGACTTAAGGAGAAAAGAATGCGCAGACAAACTTTATTGGTCATGGGGATTTTATTCGGGTTTTTGGCGAGCCTTTTTATCGGGTGTGAAGAAGGCTCTGACGCACAGGGCACCGCCCTTTTGGGTGCGGCTGTGGGCGCGGGGATTGGAGCCCTGGCAGGCGACGGAGACGCGGTAGCCACAGGCGCGATTGCCGGTGCCGGTGCCGGGTATATGATCGGTAATGAATCGGATAAGTCAAAACAGCGAAAAGAAATCAACCAGATTCGCCAGGAGCAGAACACGGTTACGATCTGGATCACGAATTCCAACGGTTCGCAGATACCGGTTCGGCTGGTCAAGGACGGCCCGGGTTACATCGGCCCCCGCGGCGAGAGGTATCCCACAATGCCCTCGGAAGCCCAGCTCAAGCAGGTGTACGGGTTTTAAAATCCTGAAAGTTTGAGCACCATTATCGCCGGGTTAGTTGCAATTATAAGTAGATAGGCAATGGTTACTGGACTATTGCCTATTTTTTTAGACATTTACATCGGGCGGTAGGACGTCCAGTCTGTTTCAGCGTCCGGTTTGGGGGCATTGGGCCACTGGAGAAAATCGAACAGGAACTTGCAGCCCTTTCGGATCATCGTCCCGGGCATGGAGGGGAACATTTCCAGTGAACCTATGCAGTCATTGTCGTATTTTTCGAGGGCCTCTTTGAGGTAAATCCACTTCTCGTTCTCGATCCCGCCGCGAAGGCCGGGCGGTTCGTGATCGTCGAGTACACCATAATTATCCGTCATGTGCAAATATGTCGTTTTAGGAGCCAGTTCATCGACATATTTCTCGAAGCTGGTCTTCGGATCGATATTGATAAACCCGGTATCAATGCAGAAACGGATCGAGTCGAATTTTTCGGCGACCTGGAGCAAGGTCGCCAGCCGGCCGGTTTCGACGCAGATCGGCACCTGCTTTTGCTTCGCGGCGGCGATTACATCGGCGGCAAATTCCCAGTCCGCGATTCCCAGTTCATCCGAAATACAAAGACTCTGGAGGTCGGCAATGATCGGGGCATGGTCAAGCATCTGGGCACATTCGATCTGTTCGAGCCATTCTTCCAGGGTCGGGCCGTCTTTTCGGGTATTAAGCGTTACGAGCATACCCTCGGTGGCGTGACGCAGGCGGGTCCAGTTGCGGCGGATATAACGGCAGTCGTTGTTCCCGCGGATTGTGGGCCAAAGTTCGATTCCAAAACCGAGGGACTTTAGATAGTCACATTCCTGCTCAAAGGAAAGATGGTGCTCTCTCCACCAGAAAAGCATGGTAGAAACGACATATCGAATACGCATAAACTACATTCTCCGTCCAGAATTGGACCTGATTACTCTCTATCTTCACTTCCGGGTCGAATTTATACATCGAATTTAAACAGCATACAAGGGAAACCCGGTAAAAGACAGAGAAAACAGGCCGTTTTTGGAAACAAAAGTCGTGAAAAATACGAAAAAAGAGTTGAAATCACAATATAGAAAGATATAATAAGTGACTTTCAATATTTGGAGAAAAACAATGAAAGAAAAGATTCATCCAAAATATGAGACCGTAAAGGTTCGATGTGGTTGCGGAAACACCTTTGAGACCCGCAGTACGGCTAAAGAAATCCGTGCGGATATCTGCTCAATGTGTCACCCGTTTTACACCGGCAAGCAGAAGTTTGTAGACACGGCAGGTCGTATTGACCGGTTCAAGAAGAAATTCGGCGGCGACTACTTCAAGAACAAGAAGAAAAAATAGCTTTATTTCGCAGTTTACACCTTACGCTGTTGGCGATATTCTTACCGAATATCTGTCAGCAGCGTAATTTTTTTGCCCGCAGTGAACTTAATCTGGAATTAAAGAGTCCGAAATGTCCGACCAGAATGCAGGTATCCTGAAAAAACTCGATGAAATCGAGGAGCAGTACGTCGATATCGAAAAGCAGATCTCCGATCCGGAAATCGCTTCAGACCCGGCCAAGCTGATTCCGCTAACCCGGGAACAGGGCAAAATCCGCAATCTGGTCACAATCTATCGGGAATACAAGGGTGTTTGTGAGGGTATCGAGGATTCACAGTCTATCCTGGATGATGACGGTTCAGATGCGGAATACCGCGAGTTAGCACAGGAAGAGCTGGAAACCCTCAAGGGAAAACAAGAGGAACTGATCGAGAGTATCAAGGATACGCTGGTCATGGCGGATGATTCCGCGATTGATTCCGTGATCCTGGAGATCCGGCCCGGTACCGGCGGCGATGAGGCCTCCCTGTTTGCCCGTGACCTGATGGCGATGTACAGCCGGTTCGCGGAAAAGCAGAACTGGAAGGTAGAGACGCTTTCGATGGCGGTGACCGAAATGGGCGGGGTTCGCGAAGTGATTTTGAATATCAAAGGTCCGGGCGTGTGGACTTACCTTGGCTACGAAGGCGGCGGACACCGCGTTCAGCGGGTACCGGAAACTGAATCTCAGGGCCGAGTGCATACCTCGGCGGCGACCGTGGCCGTTTTGCCCGAGCCGGAAGAAGTGGATGTCGATATCAACCCGGATGATGTGGTCGAACATGTCAGCCGTGCGGGCGGTCCGGGCGGGCAGAATGTGAACAAGGTATCCAGTGCAATCAAGCTCGAACATATCCCAACGGGCATTACTGTTTCCATGCGGGACGAGAAAAGCCAGCATAAGAACCGTGCCAAGGCCTGGCGAATCCTGCGTTCGCGGCTTTTTGAGCATTATCAGAGCCAGATCAATGCCGAGCGCGAAAGCACCCGACGAAGCATGATCGGTTCCGGCGACCGCAGCCAGCGGATCCGTACATACAATTTTCCTCAAAATCGGCTGACGGATCATCGAATTAATCTTTCGCTTTATAGCCTCGACAAGATCATCATGGGTGAAATGGATGAACTAATTGCAGCACTGCAGGATCATGACAAAAAACAGAGACTTGAAAATCTATGATATGTTAAAGGAGGTATGGGGATGATTGTTGTCGTGACAGGGATGGTCGGTATCGACAAGAAAAAGTACCTGCAGGATGTGTGTGATCTTGCGAAAAAGAGGGGGCAATCGATCGAGCTTTTCAACGTGGGGGATATGATGTACGCCGAGGGGGAGGATATTGCCCCCGGTCGGATTCTGGATATCTCTCGCGAACGTCTCCATTTACTTCGCCGCTCGGTGATGAAGGACATTATCGCACGAAGCAAGGATTGCGAAAATGTAATCCTCAATACGCACGCAACGTTCCGCTGGCGGCACGGTCTGTTTCCGGCGTTTGATTTTGACCAGATGCGGGCTCTGAAGGCGGACCTGTATGTTTGCCTGCTGGACAGTGTAGACGCCATGCATGTTCGCCTGCTGGAGCGCGACCACAGGCACCATACCCTCAAGGATCTTCTTGTCTGGCGGGAAGAAGAGCTTTTGGGTACGGAAATGATGGCCCGCGGGGCCACGCCGGAGGCCAAACGTTTCTGCCTTTCACGCGGGCAGGATGCGACTACGGTCGAGATGTTGTACAGGCTGATATTTGAATCGGACAGACGAACCGCATACCTGAGTTTCCCGATCACGCACGTTATGCACCTGCCGGATATCCTTGGAGAGATTATGGCTTTTCGTAATACATTAAAGGAAGATTTTATCTGCTTTGATCCGGCGGACCTGGATGAATTTGAGCTGCCGTATACCGCTCTTCGAGCGATCAATGCGGGCCAGGAGCAGGTTGAGGTGGAAGTGCTGGGGCAAAAAGTCAAGCTGGACTGCAGGCAGCTTCGTGAGATTGAAGAGGACATCAACCGTCAGATCTATGCAAGGGATTTTTCCCTGGTCGATCAGTCGGATATGATCGTCAGTTTTATCCCTGCACTGGAAGATGGGCGAGCGGCACTCTCAAGCGGGGTGGAACGGGAATTGCAACATGCCTACGAGGCGGCAAAGGAAGTATTTGTCATCTGGATGGCCAAATCGGCACCATCGGTGTTTGTCACTCAGACCGCGACACGGGTCTTTTATTCGACACAGGAAGCCCTGAAATTTTTCCGTGACAAAGGTTATTTGCAAAAGGCGAAATAATGGAATCACAGCTTCAAAACATTACGAAGGAACAATTGGCGTTGTATTTTGACCATACGGTACTGAAGGCAACGGCTGTCAGCGATGAGATCGCACTTTTATGCGACCAGGCCCTGGAATATCGATTCGCATCCGTATGTGTAAACCCGAGGTGGGTCCGGTTTTGTACCAACCGGCTCGAAGGCAGCGGCGTGCGGACCTGTACGGTGACAGGTTTCCCTTTAGGAGCGGACGGGGCATTGAGCAAGGCCGAACAGACCCGAATCGCCATTAACGAGGGTGCAGATGAGATCGATATCGTTGCCGACCTGGCGGCGATCCTCGAAGGCGACATGAAGACGTACCTGATGGATATGGACAAGGTTTTAAAGGTCTGCCAGTCGGTCCGGCCGGGGGTTTGTTTGAAGGTCATCCTCGAAATGGCGGCCCTGAGCCCCGAGCAGAAGATTTTTGCCTGTAAAGGAGCCAGCCAGGTTGGTGTGGACTTTGTGAAAACCTCAACGGGATTCCACCCGGCAGGCGGAGCAAATGTGGAAGATGTACGCCTGATGCGGGAACATGCCGGTGGATGCAAAATCAAGGCGGCCGGCGGGATCGGAACGGTGGAAACGGCGTTTGCGATGATCGAGGCCGGTGCGAACCGGATCGGGGCTTCCAAATCCGTTGAGATTATGCAGGAATTTCTCGAATTAAAGAGTCAGGGGAGGCTGTGAGCGGGAAAAAGATTTTACCGAAAAACTGCAAGATCTTTGTGCATGGGCTCGAAGAAAATCCCTGCATGGAGAAGCTGTCGCTTGCGGTTTCAATGCAAAAAGACCCCATCATCTTCGGCGGAAATCATTCTGACAGCAAGCTGAATCAATTCAGTTATTTCGGGTTTGAACCCGTGGAAATTCTCGACGTATCCGCAGGCGACCGGGGTGTATTGGACAAACTCTCCGATGCGATCAATCGATACACATTAAAGAAACACCAGGAGGAGAAAGGATACAGAGGTCATTTTTATGGAGGATGGGCCGGCTTTTTCAGCTATGACCTCAAAGACGCGATCGAGAAGATTCCGGCTCTGGCAAAAGATGACCTCAAAATCCCATGGATTCGTCTTGGATTTTATGATAAACTGATCACATACGATCACGAGCGGAACCGGTGGTTCCTTTCTGTCGTTCAGATTGAAGGGGAAGGAAAAACCATCAAGCAGAAATATGAGGAACTGTTCGATGTAATCCGTAAAGCCCAGAGCCATTGTGAGATTCGGGAATTTCGACCGATCAGGCCTCAAACGGAATATGAAGACCTGGATTGCAATATGACCCGGCAAGAATACGAAGCGGCGATGGAGAAAATCCAGAGATATATTTATGACGGCGAGGTCTATCAGATTAATTTTTCGCAGCGTTTTTCCTGCCCGTTTGAATCCCCGGCGATTGATTTGTTCCTGTGGCAGGGCCGGCTCAATCCCAGTCCGTTTGCCTGCTATATGGATGCCGGCTCGTACCAGGTTGTCAGCGCCAGCCCGGAATTGTTTCTGCGTCTGGATGAGGGGCTGCTGGAAACCCGGCCGATCAAGGGCACGCGGGAGCGGGTATTGCACGGTGAAGATGCAGAGGAGAAAAATCGGGAACATATCGCGGATTTGCTCGCCTGTGAAAAGGAAAAAGCGGAGCTGAATATGATCGTCGACCTGGAGCGAAACGACCTGACACGGGTTTGCAGGAATGGCACAATCCGCGTATCCGAGGCCAGGCATATTGAGGCGTATCCGACGGTGTTTCATGCGGTTGCGGCGATTCAAGGCCAATTGAAGGACCATTTTGACGGACAGGCGATGTGTAATATCCTAAAGGGCATGTTTCCGGGCGGGTCGATCACGGGGGCACCGAAAATCCGGGCGATGGAGATTATCGAGGAGCTGGAACCGACGCAACGGGGAATTTATACCGGATCGATGGGATATATCGGGCTTGGCGAAAGGATAGCCTTGAATATCGCGATCCGAACGATTATCATTCGTGATGGCAGGGCCTATGCCCAGACCGGCGGCGGGATTGTCGCGGACTCGGTGACAAAGCTGGAATGGCAGGAAACCCTGACCAAGGCCCGGGCACTGGTCGAAGGCCTGCGGGCAATTGGATAAACCGTTTTTTACAGATTGCGAATTTATGACACAAAAGATTTTTCTAAATGACGGGATTGTGGACGCAAAAGACGCCTGTGTGAATGTTCAGGATACGGGACTGCTTTACGGTGCAGGTTTATTTGAAACCATGCGGGCGAGGGGAGGAGAGGTTTTTGCCGTTGAAGACCACCTGGACCGCCTGCTTGACAGTGCAGAAACCCTTGAAGTGTCACATTCTTTTGAAAAGGCTTTTTTAAAAAAAGCCATTGAAAAAACACTGGCTGTCAATGAGCTGGCGGAGGCAAGAGTTCGCCTGACGCTGACCAACGGCTGTCCTGATGAAGAGGGGCAGGCCCGGCCGACACTGTTTATTACCACAATCCCCTATCAGCCTTACCCGGAGGAGTATTATAAACGCGGTATCAAGGCAGCTTTAACCGAATGCAGGCAGAACCCCAGTGATCCCATGTGCGGACATAAGACAACGAGTTACTATAACCGGCTGTTCATCCTGCACCAGGCCCACCGAAAAGGTTGTGCGGAGGCCCTTTGGTTTACGCTGAATAATTATCTTGCCGAGGGCTGTGTCAGCAATGTGTTCCTGGTGAAGGACGGATACCTCAAAACGCCGGGGCTGGACACTCCGGTGCTGCCGGGCGTGATGCGAAAACATGTACTTGGGATTGCAAAAAGCGAGGGGATTAAAACGGAGGAAACACGGCTTACGATTGAAGATATGCTCGGCGCGGATGAAATGTTTGTAACCAATGTGATCATGGGGGTTTTGCCGGTGGCTTCCTTTGAGAGCCATACCATTAAAGAGGGCCAGCCGGGGTCGATAACAAACAAGATTATGAAAATCGCCAATGGATTGCTGGGAGAAAACGATGAAAGTGCATGAAATCGCCAGACGGATCGAAAGCATCGTTCCCCGTGGACTGGCACTGGACTGGGACAATGTCGGGCTGCTGGTCGGATCGCAGGAACAAAAGGTCTCGAAAGTCCTGGTTACGATTGATATTACTCTTGAGGTAGTTGAAGAGGCAAAGCGGCAAAAAGCGGACATGATCCTAAGCTACCATCCGGTAATCTGGGACGGTCTAAAGTCGGTTACTCCGGGCGGCCCGGGGCAGGTTGTTTATGAACTCATGCAGGCCGGGATTGCCGTATACAGCATACACACCGCTTATGACATCGCAGAGGGAGGCACCAATGACCAGCTTGCCGCGATTCTGGGCATGAAAGAGACTCGTCCCATCGGCGATTATGTAAGCCCCGCGGAGGGTGATTTGTACAAGGTCATCGTTTATGTGCCCCGAGAGGATACGGAACGAGTCGCCCAGGCAATGTTTGAGGCCGGGGCCGGGAATATCGGCCATTATGATTCGTGCGCGTTTCGCGGGGAAGGCACGGGCTCTTTTCGTCCGCTGGAGGGGGCAACACCTGCAATTGGTGAGAAAGGTCAGCTTGAATACGTGCCGGAGGTCAAGCTTGAGTCCATCGTGCCGGAGCGGAAAGTCGCTTCGGTAATTGAAGCGATGCGAAAAAACCACCCTTACGAGACGCCGGCATTTGATGTGCTGCGTCATTATGACATGGAGGGGCTCTACGGCCTGGGCCGGATGGGCAAGCTCGAAAAGCCGATGAAGGTATCCATGGCACTGGAAAAGATTAAAAAAGCCACCGGAGCCAAAGCCGCGGGGATCATCGGGCCTAAAAACCGAACGATCAAAACCGCCGCGGTTTGCGCGGGTTCCTGCGGAAAAATCATTGAAAAACTCATAACCGGGGGATGCGACTTCTACCTGACCGGGGAAATTAAGCACCACCTGGCTCTCGCTGCCGCAGAGGCGGGATTGACCTGCGTGTGCCTGTCGCATACGGTTTCGGAGCGATTTGCCCTGAAAAAACTGATACGGGAGTTGAAAAAAACGCTCGATAATGTCACAATAACGCAAAGCCGAAAAGACAAAGATCCCTTTGAATGGAAGCAGATATGACGACATCGGATTCGGATAAGAACAATACGCCGGACGAACAGGCAGTACAGCAAAGCAATCAGCCGGACAATCCCGAGGAGTCCGCCTCTGCAATGGAAGAAGTGGAGCAGGACGACTCTGAAATGATGGAACAGGATGAGGGAATGACCGAACCGCTGGGCGAAGAAGCAGATGCCGGGCAAAAAGACCTTGAAGAAGAGGCAAGTGACCCCAGCCGAAGCGATGAGGATTTCGATGAGGAATTTGAGGCGACGGTTGAATCGGTCGTGGAAGCGATTCTCTTTGCCAGCGATGAGCCGCTGACGGATGCAAGGCTGGTTAATATCGTGGAAGCGGGATCGGTCAAGCAGGTCAAGGAAGCGATCAAGAGCCTAAATAGCGAATATGAAAAAACGGGCCGGTCGTTCCGGATTGAGAAAATCGCCGGCGGGTACCAGATGATGACGCTGCCGGGGTACCATCACTGGCTTAAGAAACTGCTACGGGTTCGCACGGATAACAAGCTCTCGCAGGCGGCACTCGAGACACTGGCGATCATCTCCTACAAGCAGCCGATTATTCGTGCGGATATCGAGGCGATTCGTGGTGTGGCCGCCGGGGAAATGATTCGCTCGCTGATGTACAAGGGACTGGTCAAAATCGTCGGGCGGGCGGAAATCCTGGGCCGGCCGATGCTGTACGGTACCACGCGAAAGTTCCTGGAGGTATTCGGGCTTAATACACTCAAAGATCTGCCGCAGATTGAGGAGCTTAAAAAGCCGGAAAAGAAAAAAGACAAACCGAAACAGCCCAAAGCAGCTTTGGAACAAGATGAGATTGCGGAAGAACCGGAACAACTTAAAGAACCAGGCGATAATGACAGCAATGAATCTGTTGAGTAAAAAACAGCAGGTTTCACCTTGAACAATAGACCGGGAAACTATTTATGAAAAAAGCACTGATAACAGGAATCTCCGGGCAGGACGGCTCATACCTGGCGGAATTGCTCCTGGAAAAGGGATATGAAGTGTGGGGCATTATCCGCAGAAGCTCTTCGTTCAATACAAAACGTATTGATCACCTGTACCAGGACCCGCACGAAGACCCGCGGCTGAAACTTGTCTACGGCGACCTGACCGACGGCGGCAATATCTCGCAGATCCTCTGGGATATCCAGCCCGATGAAGTGTACAACCTCGGGGCGCAGAGCCATGTTCGCGTCAGCTTTGATATGCCGGTGTACACGTGTAATTCAGATGCCCTCGGCACGCTGCGGCTGCTGGAAGTCATTCGCCGCATGGAAAAGCCGCCGCGTTTTTACCAGGCGTCCAGCAGCGAAATGTACGGCAAAGTACAGGAAACGCCGCAAACGGAAAACACACCGTTTTATCCGCGCAGCCCTTACGGATGCGCCAAGGTATACAGCTTCTGGCAGACGGTGAATTACCGTGAGGCGTACAATCTCTTCGCATGCAATGGAATCCTGTTTAACCATGAATCCCCGAGGCGGGGTGAAACCTTTGTAACCCGCAAAATCACGCGCGCTGCTGCCCGGATCAAGCTCGGCCTGCAGGAAAAGCTGTACCTCGGCAACCTGGACGCCAAGCGGGACTGGGGCTTTGCCGGGGATTACGTGGAAGCGATGTGGCTGATGCTCCAGCAGGACCAGCCGGACGATTATGTGGTAGCAACCGGCGAGACGCATTCGGTAAGGGAGTTTCTTGACGAAGTCTTCGGTTATCTGGACCTGGACTGGCAGGAATACGTGGAAATCGACCCGCGATATTTCCGCCCGACGGAAGTGGATATCCTGCTGGGCGATTACACCAAGGCGAAGGAAAAACTCGGCTGGGAGCCAAAGATGAGTTTTCGTGAACTGGCACACTACATGACCGATGACGATATGCGGCGGGCCCAGCGGGACAAGCTCCTGCACGATCACGGCCACTACGGCACAAAGGAGAAAAAGTAGTCATGGATTCGTTTTTCAGCAGCCGAAGGATCGTAGTCACCGGCGGGGCAGGGTTCCTGGGCCGATTCGTACTCGACGGACTCAAACGCCGCGGATGTAAAGACATCCTCGTTCCTACCGTAGAAGAATATGACCTTGTCCAAATGGAAAATGTGATCCGGATGTATAAGGAACTCAAACCGGACGTCGTCATCCACCTGGCAGCCGTTGTCGGGGGGATCGGGGCCAACCGCGAACATCCGGGCAAATTCTTTTATGAGAACCTGATGATGGGTGTTCAGCTCATCGAACAGGGCAGGCAGTTCGGTATCGAAAAATTCGTCGCGATCGGCACGATTTGTGCCTATCCAAAATTCACACCGGTACCCTTCCGTGAAGAAGAACTCTGGAACGGCTACCCGGAAGAGACCAATGCCCCTTACGGCCTGGCCAAGAAGATGCTGCTGGTCCAGTCCCAGGCTTACCGGCAGGAATATGGGTTCAACTCGATCTTCCTGCTGCCGGTGAACCTGTATGGACCGTGGGACAACTTTGATCCCGCAAGCAGCCATGTCATCCCGGCACTGATTAAAAAATGCGTTGACGCAATCGACGCGGGGGAAGATACGATTGAATGCTGGGGGACGGGATCGCCGTCACGGGAATTCATCTATGCCCAGGATGCCGCAGAGGGAATTCTGCTGGCCACCGAACATTATAACGGTACGGATGCGGTCAATATCGGTTCCGGCATGGAAATTACGATCCGGGACCTTGCAGAGAAGATTGCGGGACTGACCGGATTTACCGGGGAGATTCGCTGGAATCCGGACAAACCGGACGGCCAGCCCAGACGCTGCCTGGATGTCAGCAAAGCAAAAGAGCTTTTCGGCTTTGAGGCAAAAACCGATTTTGAACAGGGGCTGCGGGAAACGATCGACTGGTACCGCGAACACAAATCCTGTTAGCCACGTCCGCGATACATTTCTTCATAATACTGCTGGTATTTTCCGGATACGACATGGTCCAGCCAGGTCTTATTGTCCAGGTACCAGCGGATCGTTCTTTCCAGGCCCTCTTCGAACGTTACCGAGGGAGCCCAATCGAATGTTTTCATGGTTTGGCTGGAATCAATGGCATACCTTCGATCATGGCCGGGGCGGTCTTTGACATGTGTGATCAGGCTTTCGGGCTTATCCAGATGTTCAAGAAGGGTCTTTACGACCTCAAGGTTGGTCTTCTCGTTGTTGCCGCCAATGTTAAATACCGTATCCGGCTGGGTGTGATTCAAAACGGCCCAAATCGCCGTGCAATGGTCGTACACGTACAGCCAGTCGCGAATATAGAGGCCGTCGCCATAGACCGGCAGCGGCTTGTCGTTGAGTGCGTTGTTAATCATCAGGGGAATCATCTTCTCCGGGAACTGGTAAGGCCCGTAATTGTTTGAACACCGGGTAATCGATGCATTCAGGCCCCAGGTATGGGCAAAGGCATGCACCAAATGGTCCGCGCCCGCCTTGCTGGCCGAGTATGGAGAATTGGGCGTAATCGGCGAATCCTCCGTAAACTTGCCCGCCGGCCCGAGGGAGCCGTACACCTCGTCCGTGGAAACCTGGACGAATTTTTCAATCTTTGTATCGACGGCGGCCTTTAGCAGGGTAAGCGTACCGGTGACATTGGTCTCGATGAACACGCCAGGCTCCATAATCGAGCGGTCTACGTGGCTTTCCGCGGCGAAATTGACAATGCCGGCTAACTGATGCTGCTTGATCGTATCTTCGACCAGTTGGGCATCGCAAATGTCACCCTTGACAAACACATGACTGTCATTTTTCAGGGCAAAAGAAAGGTTTTCGAGGTTGCCCGCATAAGTGAGTTTATCGAAGCTTACCACGAAAGTATCGGGGTGTTCGTCGAGCACCATTTTGACAAAGTTGGAACCAATAAACCCGGCTGCACCGGTCACAAGGATTCGTTTCATAGTTTCTCCAGAAATTCAGCTAACGCCTCCTGCCAGGGGCGATTTTTGACTCCAAAGGTTTGTTGAATTTTTGAACAATCGAATCGGCTGTTCGCGGGCCGCCTGGCTGCAGAGGGAAAGTCATCCGACATGCACGGCGTGATCTCTGCATTAATATTTTTAGAGTCGAGAATGAATTTTGCCAGGTCAAAGCGCGAGACATACCCTCCAGCAGCGAAATGGTAAATGCCGGACTGAAAATTTTCCGCCACCGTAAGCAGCGCATCACTGACATCCCGGGTCCAGGTGGGCGAACCGACCTGGTCCGATACGATTTTGAGTGGCTGGCCTTGCCGGGCGCGGCTAAGGACTTTTTGAACAAAATTTATGCCGGCCTTGCCGTAGGTCCATTCAATACGTATGATCGCGGCATCCGGACAGACCGACTGCACCAGCTTTTCTCCCTGCAGCTTGCTCTTGCCGTATACATTCACCGGATTTGGAATATCCGACTCAATATAGGGGCCTGCTTTTTTGCCATCGAAGACAAAATCCGTACTGATATGGATCAAACGAATCTTTGCCTTCGCTGCGGCCTGGGCAAGTTGTTGTACACCATGAGCATTCACCGCCATCGCGGCCTGTTCATTGTTCTGGGCCCCCTCCACGTCGGTATAGGCCGCGCAGTTGATGACCACGTCCGCATTGTCTACGCATTGCAGTACGTGATCTTGATTGGTAATATCGAAAGCTGGATAGACATATTCAGACACCTGGCGGCCCTTTTTTCGGGCTCGTTCGACAAGATCTGTCCCCAGCATTCCGTCCGCTCCGGTCACTGCGATGCGCATCAGTAGAGGGCCCTTTCGTGAAGCAGATCGAGAAGATATTTACCGTAGCTGTTTTTCTCCAGCGGTTTGGCCAGCCGCTGAATCTGTTCGGCATCGATATACCCCTGGCGATACGCAATCTCTTCCGGGCAGGCAATCTTGAGCCCCTGCCGCTGCTCGATGGTTTGCACGTAATCCGACGCCTGAAGCATGGATTCGACCGTACCTGTATCCAGCCAGGCAAATCCCCGTCCCATGATTTCCACATTAATCTCGCCCTGGCGGAGATACACATTATTGACATCCGTAATCTCCAGCTCCCCTCGCTTGGAGGGTTTTACCTGCGAGGCGATCTCGACAATCCGGCTGTCGTAAAAATAGAGCCCGATAACCGCAAAATTCGATTTGGGCACCTCGGGTTTTTCCTCAATCGAAGTGGCCTTGCCGTTCTGATCGAAATCGACAACCCCGTATCGCTGCGGGTCCTTTACGCGATAGCCAAAGATTGTCGCTCCTTCGGTTCGTGACACGGCTGATTTTAATTTCTCAGGCAGACCGTGCCCATAAAAGATATTATCACCCAGTACCAGGCAAGCGCAGGACCCGTTTAAAAAATCCCGGCCAATGAGAAAGGCCTGGGCAAGGCCCTCGGGTTTCGGCTGGGGGGCATACGCAATTGAAAGCCCCCACTGGGAACCGTCGCCAAGGAGCCTTTCATACAACGGCAGGTCCGTCGGCGTTGAAATGACAAGGATTTCCCGGATGCCGGCCAGCATCAGGGTGGTCAGCGGATAATAGACCATCGGCTTGTCATAAACAGGCAAAAGCTGCTTGCTGACCGCATGGGTAATCGGGTACAGCCGCGTTCCGCTGCCGCCTGCGAGGATAATTCCCTTATAATTCAATCCGGAATCCTTTCAATTGCGATACAAAAGTGCCATTTTAACTGGGTCCGGTAATGATGTCAAACGCTCAAAAAACGTCTTTTCACATCCATAAAGCTCCTGAAAAACAAAAAAAGCCATTTTTTATTTGTACACTAATTAAAGACTTACAATGACCGATATAAGAGGAAATACCAAAAAGCCTGCTTGCGATATTGAGAGGCAGGGATATAATTTCGTTTAATTCAAGTACTTGTGAATGATAGAAAGACTCGAAAGGAATCAGGCGATGCGTTTTTCATTGGTGACAGGCGGTGCGGGATTTATCGGTTCGAATATGGTGCGAATGCTGCTGGAGAAAGGGATCAAGGTCCGTGTACTCGATAATTTTGAGACCGGCAAGCGCGAAAACCTCCAGGAAATCGCAAATGATATTGACCTGGTCGAGGGGGATATTCGGGACTTTGACACCTGCCTGAAAAGCACGAAAGATGTGGAGGTCGTGTACCATCTGGCCGCCCTTGGCAGTGTACCGCGTTCCATGAAGGAACCCCAGACCAGCCATGACGTAAACGTAAACGGCACGCTGAATATGCTCCGCGCCAGCCTAGAAAATAAAGCAAAACGTCTGGTTTTCGCGTCGAGCTCTTCGGTTTACGGGAAAGATGCCACACTGCCCCAGCATGAATCTTTGCCCATGGCACCAATCAGCCCTTATGCTGCAAATAAAGCCTGCGGAGAAATGTACCTCAAAGCCTACTACGAAGCCTATGGCCTTGAGACCATCAGCCTTCGTTACTTCAACGTGTTCGGTCCCCGGCAGGACCCTTCCAGCCAGTACGCAGCGGCCATCCCGCTGTTTGTTTCCGCCCTGCTGCGCAATGAACCGCCGACGATCTTCGATGACGGTGAACAGAGCCGTGGTTTTACCTATATCAACAACGTTACAGAGGCGAATTATCTTGCCGCAACCTGCGAGCATGCCATGGGACAGGCGGTCAATATCTCAACCGCGGATGCCGTTACGGTAAATACGGTCGTCGCGTCCATTCAGAAGCTGCTGGGCACAGATGTAAAGCCCAATTATGCCCCACCACGGCCGGGAGATATCAAGCATTCACTGGCAGATGTGAGCCTTGCCAGGAAAATCATCGGATATGAGCCAAAAATTTCCTTCGAAGAGGGAATTGCCATGGCAATCGACTGGTATAAGGAAAATCTTTAGGCCAAATTTACATTCCCCAAAAGCCATAGTCTGATAAAAAGTCTATTTTTCTGAAAAAATTTCGCAAAAATAAGAATTTTTTGGTGGACTTTGACTTTAAATTCGTGTATTGTGTCTCCCGAGTTGAGAACTTTTTCAGCTATTGGAAACGTTTGTGCAGAATTTAGTGCGCAAGTTTTGTAAACTATAACTGAAATCTTAAATTTGAGGAGGTATGATGAAAAGCCTTACAATCTCATCACGGTACAATGTCTACAATCACGAATCTCTTTTTACCCATTTGATTACCGTACTTTTCTTTTGCGGGCTCGTTGCTGTCTCCAGTCAAACATTCGGGCAGTTTCAGGCGGATTTGCTTTCCGGGGCCGCAGGTCAGTATCGCCCTGCTACAGATGGTCAGCACGTGGTCTGGGAAGACAACTCCAGCGGAGCCACATCCGTCGATGTCGTCATTTATTCCCTCGCTGCGGGTACAGATATTACACCTGATCCGACTTCACGGGCGCAGGGGAATGCGGATGTAGATCAGGGGATTGCCATCTGGCATGATTACCGAAATAAGTATTCCACCGGGTGGGATATCTATGGCTATGACATCAATTCAGGCCAGCCGCTGACAATCTGCACGGAATCGGGACACCAGGAAAATCCGAAAATTGACTATCCCATCGCAGTCTGGCAGGATGAAAGAGGGGATGATGCGGATATTTTAGGTTGGGATTTCTCACAGCAGCAGCCGGTTGAAATCTGTACAGCCGAGGGAAACCAGTTCTGGGCAGATATTCATGGCGACTGGGTGGTTTGGCAGGATTATCGTAACGGAAACTGGGATATTTATGCCTATAACTTCGTTAGCGAAACTGAAATGGCGGTTTGTACGGATGCGAATGAACAGACGTTTCCGAGGGTTTGCGGCGATTTGATCGTCTGGCATGATAACCGGGCCGGCAATTACGATATCTACGGGTATGACCTTGTAAATAGCGTGGAGATCGTGATTTGCGATGATCCGGGCAATCAGTATCACCCGGTTGCCAGTGCGGATTATATTGCCTGGGAAGACTGGCGAAACAATGCGCAGACGGGGATTGACCTTTATGGTCTTGCACGTTCGTCCGGGACGGAATTTGACGTGATTAAGTCGGCCGGGGACCAGGTCTGGCCGGATCTGGAGGGGAATTTTCTCGTATATGAGGACAATGGCGATATTTACAGCGTGGAGCTGAGCGATCCGCCGAGTATTACGGTGCTTTCACCCAATGGAAGCGAGGAGATTCCGGCAAAGGGCTCGCAGGAGATTCAGTGGCAAAGCGAGGGGCTGGAAGGGAATGTTGAGATTGAGTATACGATTGATGGCGGGGTTAATTACGCCCCGATCGCCACGGCGGCAATCACGGCGGAATCAGTGGTATGGGCCCCTGTAGCGGATGCGAACTCGATGAATTGCAGGATCCGGGTCACGAGTGTGGAACTGCCGGAGGTTTCGGACGAATCGGATGGAGAATTCTGGGTATTTCCGTGTGATCCGGGCTTGACAGCAGACTTCAACCGGGACTGCTACGTGGATGTGAAGGATATGGCGTTTTTGATGGCCCAGTGGCTTGATTGCGGCCACCCGACGGATCCGACCTGGTGCGCGGGAGAATAAAGACGATCATTCAATCAAAAGCTGCAATGTACAGAGGCACAAATTAAGCCGATTTTTTGAAAATGGGTTCGTTTCGTAATTTTTAGTTTAGCTTCTCTGCGCAGGAGCTTTGGCTTACTGCAAGAGTTGCGATATAACCGGATCCACATTCACATCAATTTGTGCCGGCGCAGGCAGGTTATCACCCGCCCGGAGACGCTGACAGCGTTTGAGCTCGCGAAGAGCCTTGTATAACTGGCGGTCGATATTCGTTTCGTATCGCATGAGGTTATTCATTTCATGTGGATTCGGCAGGGCTGCACTTTTGTTGAGGGCAGAAATTTTGA
The DNA here is from genome assembly GCA_964454745.1 of uncultured Pirellulales bacterium. Lineage (GTDB taxonomy): Bacteria > Planctomycetota > Phycisphaerae > Sedimentisphaerales > Anaerohalosphaeraceae > CAYVUI01. Next base: position 18,041 of record CAYVUI010000087.1, read on the forward strand.
GTTTGTTCTCTGCCTTTTGCTGGTTTAAATTTTCAATTTCGTTTTCATTAGCTTTGATCTGTTCCCGGCAGGTATCTATATGAAGTTTCCATATCTGTTGATCAGAGTAACCTTTAGCATGCAATCTCTGTTGAACTTTTTGGTAGAACTCAATTGTAGAACCTTCTGAACCATTTGCTAAAATATCATCAACCAAAATTTCAAGTCTGATTTGTGTTTCTTTTTGAAACTCTTCACCTAAATCATTATTATCGCATTTTGAATATATATATTGGGATTCAATGTCTCTCCATGTAAAAGAATCAGAAATGTCTTGAAAAAAAGCATTCCTGTCTAATGATGCTGTGATTTTTTCCAGTGCATCATTTAACTCAACGTTTTTCTTATTGATCTCATCGATCTCTTCGTCGATCTGCTTATCTGTCTTATTCTCTTGCTGGGCATAGAAATCATCCTTCAACTGATCGTGTCTTATACAAATCAAGCCCGTCTCATATCTTGCGGCCCTGTGTTGCCGCCATGAGCAAAACGCAATTTTTTGGACAAGCATTTCCTCGACGGGACCGACCGGCTGATATTGCTTGACCAGGTCATCCAACAGGTCATCAAAAGCCTGCTGGTCCTCCGCGCCTTCCCCTTCGGTGATCACGACTTCCCTGGAGAGCAGACCATGTTTGAGTGCATTCCGGGATGAGCGGGCCTTGCCTTCCTTCGTTTTGGGCCCGGTGGATTTCAGGGCATTTTTTTGGTTGGCGATCAATTGTTTTTGAGAAACCATAATTCTCCCTCCTTGACTTTAAAACAGTATCAATCTATTTAGTCGTCCCTGAAAAAACCGTTTTATGCTGCATGTATTTTGTGTCGGCTC
>CAYVUI010000088.1:0-9704 GCA_964454745.1 uncultured Pirellulales bacterium
TTTGCTCTTGTGATGGGCAAGGGTTGCATACAAGACAGTGAATGCTTTTTGGTCTGGATGCGATCTCTGGAAAAGGGAGGATTGGAAGCGGTCCGTGGGAATTATCCACCTTTGTATATGCTCTGGCTGTGGGTTGCATCCCATATTGCAAACCTGTTTCATATCCCTTTTACAAAAGAATGGCACATTAAACTGCTGACAACTCTTCCGGCAATTTTTTTTCATTTATTGTTTCTGCGTGTGGTTTATACCTATTCATTAGAGAAAAAGCTAAGACTTCAAAAACAGCACTTTGTACTATTATTGTCAGCGTTTCACCCGGCAATTCTTGTCGTGGGTCCTTCCTTTGGACAGGTGGATATGCTCCATACATATTTTATCTTGTTGAGTTTCCTTTTTGTCATTGAAGATAAAAACGCATTCTGGACTCCGATATTTATCGCACTGGCCTTTGTAACTAAATTTCAGACGGTAGCGTTTGGTCCGGTCTTATTGGGCTTTATGCTTTCAAGGGGGATATGGAAATATATCCCGGGTATGGCCGCCGGACTGATTGTTGCAGGATTGATATTTTTACCCTTCATATTAGCGGGAACAGCAGATGAAATTCTACAGCGAGCCTATTTAGGATCCGTAGGGCATTTTTCCTTTGCTACAATGAATGCGGCAAATTTATGGATGGCACTTCGATTAAATCTAAAACCTGACCATCTGGCCATATTTGGCATTTCTTTTCTTACACTTCGAAACATTAGCATCCTTCTTTTTTTGGGAGTGAACACATTTCTTTTTTTCTGTTCACTTCGACAAAAAAAGTCTGAAAATATGTGGCAGTTAACGGTGTTGGCAGCGTTGACTTTTTTTATGCTGTTGACGGAGATGCATGAACGTTATTGTTTTCCCGCTGGTGTTTTTGCGGTGATGTGGCTGATTTGTGATTTCCGGAAATGGGGATTAGTCTTAGCCATTATCCTAAGTGTATTTTTGAATATCCAGTTTATTGTTCCGATCCAGGGGCATGAATTGTTATTTTTTCTTTCTTTTATCTTTTTGTTTCTCTATGCCGTTTTGAATCTTCATTTTTTGGAGATAGATTTTTCCAGATGGATTCGACGTCCAATGTCATATATTTCGAAAATGTGGTATTTGCCGGGTATTTCGTTTATGGGCATATTTCTTCTGCTTGCTTTTTACGCTGGACATGGTTAAGGTGGATCAGGTTTGCATGGGCTTGATTGCAACCGTTGACCGCGGGCCTTTTATCATCTCAAGAGAACATCATCCGTTCTTTTCATTCTCTTTCACAAACTCCCAGTATACCCTAAGCATATATTCATAATTCTTCAGCGGCATACCCGGAAAAATCGTATTCGAGGAACCATAAATATACCCACCGCCCTGGGAAGCATTTTCCAAACAGTACCTCGCAGACTTTCGTATCTCCTCATCCGGCCCGTCCTGGAGCAAATTGCACTGCACATTACCCATCAGGGCCAGCTTGCCATGACAAATTTTCTTCAGCGCCGCGATATCCATCCCCGCCATCGGATCCACCGACTGAAAACAATCCGCACCCATCCCCAGCAGGTCATCGAGAATCGGCATCACGTTTCCATCCGTATGGATAAACGCATAAGCCCCCCGGTCCTTAATACGCGCCACCTGCTCGCTCCAGTACGGCGTGACAAATTCGCTGTACTGCTCGGGCGAGATAAACGGCCCCGCGTTAAAGGCGACATCATTAGGCGTAATGATAAAATCCGCGCCGGCATCCACCAGCATATCAATCTTCTCGATCGCCGCGTCGCATCGCTGCCTTGCCGTTTCATGCACAAAATCCGGCCGGTCCATCAAGTCAATCGAAAACTGCATCCAGTCCTTCACCGTATCGATAGACCAAAGCCCCGCGCCGACAAAACCGCCGATCCAAACACGATCCCCGAAATGCCGCTTCGCCGCCCGCACGCCGTCCGGGTCCGACCACGGCCAGTATACACTCAAAGCATCCCATTTGTACGTATCGAGAATCTTCGCGTACACCTCCATGCACGTCTCGACCATGGCCTCCTTCTGCGCCTTCGTGCAATCCGCCCAAAGCGTCCGGTCCGGAAATGCAAGGCCAAATGCCTCCTTCTCCACCTCGAACATCAGCTCGAAATGCGGCGGACGATCCGGCGGTTCAAACGCCAGCGCCTTTTTCATTCTCTCCTTACTGTTCATCGGCATCAGCCCTTACACATCAGTCCACACGTACCGGCAAATCAAAGCACTACGTTAAAGATCACGTACAGCGCAACCATAATCACCGCCAGGATACCCCAGTAAATCCACACCCGCGTGCTCTTGTAATTCGTCTTGCGGTACGTCTCTCCAATCGAAGGCAGCGCCTGTTCCTCCGGCGAATGCTTCGTCAGCAGCGACAGAACAATCATCAGGATAAATATCGGGATAAACAGCCAAAACGAAATCCGCATAAAGTGCGGCTTGTCTGCCTGAAACGGGCCCCAATCCCAGATATAAGGGATACCAACCACCAAACAGGTGATATTACCAACGATCAGCGTAACAAAAGCCGCCGTCTTCGTGGCCCCCTTCCACAATACCCCCACCAAAAAGACCACCGACATCGTCGGGGCCAAAAAGCCAATCAGTCCGCCCAGCAGTGAGAACAGGTCCGTATTCTTCACCTGGGCGAGTGCCAGGCAAAAGATCACCGAAAATACAGCCCCGGCCACCGTAACAATTCGCCCAACCCGGGTCACTTCCGTATCTGACGCCTCCGGCCGGAACATCCGCTTGTAAATATCCAGCGTAAATACCGTACTGAGCGAATTAAGCCCCGAGTCCACCGTCGAGACCAATGCCGCGATCAGAACCGCCACAATCAAGCCAATCATCCCATGCGGCAGACACTCAGTCACCATTCGCATATAGGCCGTATCCGGATTCTCCAGGTTCGGGAACAGTAAAAAACACGCTATACCCGGAATAAAGAAAATCAGCGGATCCAGAATCTTCAAAAAGCCCGTAAACACAACGCCAAGTTGGCCCTGCTCGATATTCTTCGCCCCCAGCACACGCTGAACCACCGTCTGGTCCGTACACCAGAACCAGATCGCCGAGGTAAAATAGCCAAATATCACCGCGTCCCACGGCCAGTCCGGATCGGATGCAGGCTTAAACAGCTTCCAGTAATCACCCGGTACTCCATCAATCATTGCCCCCAAACCGCCGACCTTGCTGACCGCGATCACCGTCAGAATCGTCGATGCGATAATCATCAAAACCACCTGGAATGAGTCGGTCACCACCACCGCCGCCAGGCCGCCGGCAACCGTAAACGAGGTCGCAATCACCACCAGCACGATTACGCTTATCACCACAGGCCAGCCCATGATCTGGCTAAGCAGCACACCGCCTGCGTATGTCGTCCCACCGAGCCACAAAATAATCGTCGAAACCAGCGTATACCACGACAAAAAATCCCGGCAGCAGCCCCCAAAACGCACCTGCATGAACTCAGGCATCGTAAAAATCTTCGTATTGAGATAATGCGGAATAAACACCATCCCTAAAAGCACCAAAAAGATCCACGCCAGCCACGAGGCATTGCCCATCACAATCCCCGACGAATACGCCACACCGCACGACGCAATCATCATCGACGGGCTGATATTCGTTCCCCAGATACTCAAACCAATCGTCGGCCAGGTAAGCGTACGACCCGCCAGGAACAGGTCATGCGGATGCTTCTTACGGAAACTGACCCAGAAACCAAGCCCGATCAAAATAATCACATAAAGAAGGATAACTCCATAATCCAGACCGTTTAGCGCCTTGTACACTTCCATTCAATAACCCTTTTGCTCGTGATTAATAACAGTTCGCCATGACGACCGGGTACCTTACCGAAAATAAACATGCCTTTTATGGCGATATGAAGCCTTTTTCATCCAAAAATTAACAATTACCAATGAATTCTGGCTGGATTGTACCCACTGCCCCCCGAAAAGCAAGAAAGGAATCGCCCCCATCCAAGGATTGCTCAAAAAATATAAATGCGCCCCATTATGCGAAGATATTTTAAATATGACCGCTGGTTCTATGGTTACTCGCTCAGGTCCCCCGGCTGAGGAATATCCAATGCACGCTCGATCCGCTCGAGTCGCGTATTGATCATATCAAGCTTCATCTCAATCGTGTCCAGGGTTCCGACTGCCCGGTTCATATCCTGATCCACAATCGAGATATACCGGTCCATCAGCCGCTCATAAGCGTCCACAATCCGGACCACATCGGTCTTATACGGCTCAATCCCAACCGTCACCTCCGGCTTTACCTCGTAAGTCCTTCCTCCAACAGGGCTTGCGGTAAGTACCGACAGGATTACAAACGCAAAAAATACCCCCATTGCCGCTTTAACCAATCTCTGTTTTGTCAGATTCATGTCATTTCTCCTTATTTTCAGGCCGGCTTCCAATCCATTATCGATCCATATATACCGCTTTTGTCAATTTTTACACCCGGCCTATCCTTTATATCGAAAGAATCAGGCCTCGCTTTATTGAAAAATCCCCGCCGATATGGTAAAACTCTCCAAAACGGATTTTTTCGGACCTTCAACATGAGGATCAGATTCATACTCGGGCCCGCTGGATCGGGCAAAACAAGGCTCTGCTACGACCGCATCTGCGAAACCATCAATACAGCAGCCAATTCTGACCCTGCGCAGTCCCAAAACCCCGCCTCATGGCTCTTCCTCGTGCCCGAACAGGCCAGCTACCAGGCCGAACGCGAAATCCTATCTCGGCCCGGCATAAAAGGCTATTCCGGACCCGGTGTAGTCTCTTTTTCCCGCCTGGCCTTCCTGCTAGGCTCCGGAAGCCCGGCCAACCGAACCCTCGGCCGCGTGAGTCGCCAGATCGTCATCCTAAAGGTAATGGACGACCTCCGCGGAAAACTAGACCTTTTTGATCGTGTTGAACACAGCCCCGCCCTCGCAGACCAGCTTGGCGGTATCCTCCGCGAATTCCAGGAAAACGAACTGGCCCCCGGCGACATCACCTCACTCGCCGAAAACCTTCTCCAAAACAACCCCGCCGCGCCCGCGGGACGCAAATACCGCGACCTCGCCATCCTCTACCAGGCCTATCTGAATTTTATCGAGCCTCGCTTCGAGAACCCTGACCAGTGGCTTTCCGACGCCGCAGACAAGGTCAAAAACGCACACTGGCTTAAAAACGCCCACCTCTGGATCGACGGCTTCTCCGGCTTTACCCCCCAGCAACTAAACCTCCTGATCCAACTGATCCGCCACACTCAAACAACCCATCTTGCCCTGTGCCTCGACCCTGCCCGGCTTAACAACCCATCCGATCCAGACGACCTTTCCCTCTTTCACACCACCGAGCAAACGTACCATCAGCTCCAGAACATCCTTCGCAAAAACAATATCAAAATCGAGCAGCCGCTCGTGCTGACCGACTTCCACCGGTTCCGCTTAGCCCCCGCCCTTGCGTTCCTCGAAGACCGCCTCCGCACCGACACAGCAAAAACAACACCGCCCCAAACCGCCGGCCAGGTCGAAGTAATCGCCGCCTCGAATATCCGCAGCGAAGTCCACTTTCTCGTTCGCAAAATCACCCAGCTCGTCCGTGAAAAAGGATACCGCTACAGCGACATCGGCGTCATCCTCTCCGACCCGAAAGCGTACGAAAATTACCTCGAATCCGCACTCGAAGATTACGCGATCCCCTTCTTCTTCGACCGGCCCCGCCCGCTCAGTACACATCCCGCCGTCGAAATGCTCGCCGCAGCACTCGAAACCATCACCACCGGCTTTGAAACCGCCCACGTGCTCGCATGGCTAAAATGCCCCCTCGTCGGTCCGGACCGGCAAACCTGCGACACCCTCGAAACCTACGCCCTCGCAACTGGAATCCGCCCCGGCGAATGGACCCAGTCCCAGCCATGGACCAAACAGCCCAAAAAGCGAAAAGCCGACCTTGCCGCCATCGACCAGGCCCGCCGGCAGGTCACCGCCCCACTGGTCCAGCTTCAAGGCAGCCTCACACGCGAAAACGGACGCATTACCGCAACACAGTTCTGCACCGCAATCTGGCAGTTCCTCGAAGACATGAACACCGCCGACTGGCTCGCCTCGCAAAGCGAACAACCCGGCGACGAACATGCCCAGCTTTACACCCTGCTCATTGACTTCCTCGACGACCTTACCGTCATCTTCGCTGACGACGAAATGTCGCTCGATATCCTGTCCAAACTCTTCATCCAGGGCCTCGGCCAGCTTCACCTCGCGCTCATCCCGCCGCGACTCGACCAACTGCTCGTCGGCACCATCGACCGCAGCCGCCACCCGGACCTACGCGCGGTTTTCCTTCTCGGCACGACACAAAACAGCTTCCCGGAGCCGCTGACATTCGATGCCATCCTTACCGACACCGAGCGCAACCTCGCCTGTGAACACGGCCTCGAAATCACCGAGGGCCTCATGGACCGCCTCACCGACCGCGAGTACCTTTCCTACATCGCCCTCACGCGACCGGCCGAATACCTCTGCCTGACCCGACCCGTCGTCGACGCCGAAGGCTCCGCCCTCATGCCCGCGTCTGCTACCGCCAAACTGACCGAAATCTTTCCCGACCTCAAAGAGCATTACTACCACCCCGCGGCCCTTAGTCCGGAACAAATGACCCGGCCTTTCGAGATCACCGACCGCCTTTGCGACGCCCTCGGCGCGGACAGCCAGCTCGCGAATGACAACCCATCTCTTGAGAATGCGGCCCGGTTTGCCGCAAGCCTAAGCCAAAGCCAACCATTTGCCCCGCTTTACGACCTGATTCTCCGTGGCCTCGAATACAGCAACACGGCTTCTCTCGATCCCGCACTTGCGAAAACCATCACCGTAAGCAGTTTTTCCAATTCCCGGCTCCGACGCTTCGCCGCCTGCCCGTACCAGCACTTCGCCCACGACCTGCTCGACCTTCGCGATCGCGAAATCTTCCAGCTCGAAGCCATCGACCTGGGCAACTTTTACCACGCCTTCTTCGAAGCCTTCTTTCGCCGGATGCAAAGCCAGAACCTGACCTGGCAAACGATCGACACCCCTGCAATCGACGAAATTTCCCAGGCCGCCTTTACCGCCATCGAACAGGATCAGAACTTCGACCAACTCGCCGCCCAGAGCCAGGTCAACCGCTTTATCCTCGAAACCGCAAAAGAAACCTGCATCGATGCCGCACACGACTACGCCCAAATCGCCCGCGCCGGTGCCTTCACCCAATCCGCCGCCGAAATCAAAATCAGGGACAGTCACCTCTTTTCCGGCTTCGGCTGTGAAATCACCACCCCCGCCGGCCGAAACATCCGACTAAACGGCACCATCGACCGCCTCGACCTCGCCCAATACGAAGGCAAAACCTTCGCCGCAGTCTTCGATTACAAACTCACCGGCCTTGGCGTCAACTTCTCCAGCATCTACCACGGCCTCGACCTCCAGGGCGGCATCTACCTGCTCGCCGCACAGGGCGCGGAACTCGAAGGCAAAAAAATCGACCACGCCTGCGGATTCTTCTACCTGCCCATCGAACCGGGCAAACGCGACAAACCCGGCCAGTTCCGCCGCAAAGCCCGCGGTTTTATCAACGGCGAAACCTTCCACCTCTTCGACGATTCCGCCGCGACCAGCGAATACTTCAACTTCTACGTCACCAAAAAAGACGCCCAGTACGGCTATGCCAACATCAGCAGTGCAATACCTCCCGACGACTTCCAGGCCCTGCTCGGTCACATCCGCCGCACCATCGCCCGCCTCGCCGACGGCATCTGCGAAGGCAAAATCGACGCCGCCCCGTACCGCATGGCCAAAGTCTCGCCCTGTTCCCGCTGCGACTACCGCCCCGTCTGCCGCTTCGACTGGAAAATCAATCCCTACCGCGTACTCGAAAAATTCCCCACCAAAACCGCCGCGCTTCAGCGGATCATTCAAGACCGCGAAACCAACGGAGACCCGCAGCCATGACCAAAGCCGGCCAAAACAAATCGCCCAAATGGACGCCCGCCCAGCACGAGGCCATCACCTTCCGCGGCGGAGATATCCTCGTTTCGGCCTCAGCCGGGACCGGCAAAACCGCCGTCCTCTGCCAGCGGTGCATCTCCCTTGTAGACGCACTCGACAAAGCCAAGGCCGCGCCTGCCGATATCCACTCGATCCTCGTCGTTACCTTTACCGATGCCGCCGCCCAGGAAATGAAAAGCCGCATCCACCAGGCCCTGGCCGCCGCCGCGAAAACCGCCCCCACCGCGCACCTCAAACGCCAGCTCCTGCTGCTCGACGCCGCCCAGATCAGTACCATGCACTCGTTCTGCAAACGCCTGATCAGCGAATACTTTTACCGCCTCGACATCGATCCCGCCTTTGCCCAGCTCGATGCCGACCAGCAAATGCTCCTGCAGCATGAAGTCCTCGAACAAGTCGTCGAGCAGGCCTGGCAAAACCCCGCCATGGCCGAGGGCATGTACTCGCTGCTTCGCCACCGCAACATCCGTCACGGCAGCCTCGGCTTTCTCGATACTCTGCTCGAAATCGCCTCCTTCCTCGATTCCGTCCCCGATGTAAACCTCTGGCTCGAACGCGCCCAGACCCTCGGCCTGACTGAATCGCTGCAAACCTGCGAAGAGATTCTGACCGGTCAACTGCTCGAAAAGCTCTCCAACCTCCAGGCCCGCACCGACCTGGCCGCCGCCATGAACCGCATCTATCTCGGCGGTTACATGGACACCCTGATCGCTGAACTGACTGACCACATCCAGGATGCGGCCAAGGCCCTTAAAGAAAACGATCTCGACGCTTTCCGCGACATCATCGAAAACGTTAATCTCACCCGCCTGCCGCGCCTCACGGACAAATCCCTTGCCGGCATCCGCGACTGGATCAAGGAAACCTATACCGAACCGATCAAAAAAACCTTCCGCGGCCTGCTCGCGCCCCTGCCGCCCCGCGACGAATACAACAGCATCCTTGCCCGCTACGCGACCGGCCAGCGGCAGACCCTGCTCCAGCTCATCAAAGACTTCCGCTACGCATGGCAGGCCAAAAAGCAGTCGCTGGGCGCGATGGACTTTGCCGACCTCCAGCGGCACGCCCTTACACTGCTGAAAAACTGCCCCGACGTCGCCGAGACCCTCCGCAGCCGATTTTCGTACATCTTCGTCGACGAAGCACAGGACATCAACTCCCTCCAGTACGAGATCATCAGCCGGCTCCGCACCGCCGGCAGCGTCTTCCTCGTCGGCGACATCAAGCAGAGCATCTACGGATTTCGCCAGGCCGACCCCGCGCTGTTCCTCGAACAGCTCGAAAGCATCCCCGCCGCAGAGGGCCGCGCGATCCACCTCAGCGACAACTTCCGCTCCCACCCGGACGTAATCGCTTTCGTCAACGCCGTCTTCTCCCGCGTCATGACCGACACATTCGGCCAGGTCAACTACGACGACAAAGCCGCCCTCTGGCCCGGCCTCGACGTCTACGAAAACCAGCCCAGCGAGAACACGCCCCGGATCGAGCTGCACCTGATCGACGAAGACCAGTCCCTCGAAGCCCAAAACGACACAGACGAAAACGAAAACTCCAACTCGCAGGACGACCCCGATTCCCTCCTCGAATCCACCCACCGCCAGGCCGGATT
>CAYVUI010000088.1:9714-18835 GCA_964454745.1 uncultured Pirellulales bacterium
CCCAGCGTATTGGCCAAATGGTCGAACATGAAAAACCGCACATCTACGACAGGAAAACCGCCGCCTTCCGCCCGGTCGAATACCGTGACATCGTCGTACTCATGCGTTCGCCCTCGCGCGACGCCGCCGAGTACGTCCAGCTCTTACAGGAGGCCGGCATCCCCGTCGAGACCGCAGGCTCCGCGGGATTCTTCGAGACCACCGAAATCACCGACATGCTCTCCCTGCTCAAAGTCCTCGATAATCCCCAGCGGGACATCGAGCTGGCCGCCCTGCTTAGAAGCCCCATCTTCAGCTTTACCGATTCCGATCTCTTCACTCTCCGCCGCGAATCGCAGGATCAAAACAACCCCTTCTGGCACTGCATCCAGCAATACGCAAACTCCGGCCCCGATGATCCCCTTCGCAAAAAACTGACCGCCGCTCTCGAACAAATCGACACCTGGCGTCAAAAGGCTCACGACTCCAGCGTCGCCGACATGCTCTGGGACGTCCTGCGTTCCAGCGGCTATCTCTCCTTCGTCCTGACCCTTCGCCACGGCCGCCAGCGCCGTGCCAACCTGCTCAAGCTCCACGAACGCGCCATCGAGTTCGAGCACTTCAGCACCTCGCGCCGATCCACCTCGCTGGGCCGCTTCGTCCTGTTCCTCGAAAAGCTCCGCGAGAAAGAACGCGACTGGGCCCCCGCCGAACCGGACAGCGCATCACAAAACGCCGTCCGCGTCATGAGCGTACACAAGAGCAAGGGCCTCGAATTCCCCGTCGTCTTCCTCGCCCAGCTCGGCAAACAATTCAACCTACGCGACACCGCCCGCCCCGTCGTCCTCGACAAAGACCTCGGCATGGGCCTGTCCTACACCGATCCCGACGACCAGACCGACCGCAAAGACATCATCCACACCCTCATCGCCCACAAAAAGAAACAGGCCGCCCTCTTCGAGGAACTCCGCATCCTCTACGTCGCGCTGACCCGCGCCCGCGAACGCCTGGTCCTCACCGGCGCCGTCAAAAACAAAAAGCTGCTCCAGGCCGTCCGCGAGTCCCTTGTCCAGCCGGACCAGCCCATTTGTTCCGCCCAGCTTGCCCGCTGCCGCACCCCCATCGAATGGATACTCTACGCCCTGGCCGGCCGACCCGAACTGCTCGAACACTACCCGGCCGAATGCGCACCCTTCGCCGTCCATCCTGCCCAGCCGGAAAATCCTCTCTTTACTTTCCGCTGGCACAACGTCGAAGACCTCAACACCCTCGCCTCAAAGTGGATCCTCCCCCGCAAACCCGCAGGCACCCAAATCCTCGACACCGCCAAACCCGACCCAAAACTCCTGCAAAAACTCAAAGCCTCACTCTCCTGGCAGTACCCATTCCAGCAAGCCGCCCAAACCCACGCAAAGACCAGCGTCACCCGGCTGACCCACCAGGGCGATGAATCCCACCGCCCAGGCGACAACCTCGGCCTCTTTGCCAAAAAGCCCGCGATCCTTGCCGAACCGAAAACGCAAAGCCCCCGCCTCACAGGCACCCAGCTTGGCAGCGTAGTCCACCTGGTTATGGAACACCTCCCGCTCGATAACCCCGTTACGCAGCAAACCATCGACCAAACCCTGCAAAAACTCACAGCCGCCAATCGCATCGCCCCGCATGCCGCTGGGCATCTGCCCGCAGGCATCATCCTCAACTTCTTCGCCACGGCCCCCGGCCAGCTCCTGCTCGATCCAAAGAACAAAGTCCATCGCGAATGGCCTTTCACCTGGGCCCTGCCCGTCGAGAACACCCCGGACTTCCAGATCATCCAGGGCATCATCGACGCACTCATCGAGACCCCCGCCGGCCTGGTCATCCTCGACTTTAAAACCGACCGACTGGCCCCCGAACAACTCCAGGCACGCATTGACATTTACGCCCGGCAGGTTAAACTCTACGCAAAGGCCGCACAGGAAATCACGAAACTGCCCGTCCGCAGCACGCAGCTTTGCTTCCTGAGCCTCGAAAAAACAATCGACGTCACCTGACAGACAAGGAAACCCATGACCGACACAATCAGCAAAACCAAAATCGTCGCCACCCTCGGCCCGGCCTGCATGGACAACGACGCCACCCTCGCCGAGATGATCCACGCCGGCGCACGCATCTTCCGCATCAACTTCTCGCACGGCAATTTCGACCAGTACCGCCAATGGCTAAACCGCATCGAAGCCCTACGCGAACAAACCGGACAAACCCTCTCCGTCTTCGCCGACCTGGCCGGCCCCAAAATCCGCACCAGCGAAATCTACGACGAAGGCACCTACCTGCAAAAAGACGAAACCGTCACCATCTACCGCGAGGACCAAACCGGCAGCAGCCGTGAATTCGGCTCGACCTACCCCGGCCTGATCGACGATGTCAACCCCGGCCAGGAAATCCTCATCGACGACGGCACCATCGTCCTTGCCGTCAAAGAAAAACATCCCGACTCCCTCACCTGCCGCGTCCTCCAGCCCGGCCAGGTCCACAGCCGCAAGGGCATCAACCTGCCCGACACCGAAATCCGCATGCCCTCGATCACCCAAAAAGACTGGCAATGCGTCAACTGGGCCATCGAGAATAATCTCGACGCCGTCAGCGTCAGCTTCGTCCGAACTGCCGACGAAATCCGAACCCTAAAAAACCACCTCCGCCAGCACCATTCTCACCTCAAAATCATCGCCAAGATCGAAAAGCCCCAGGCCGTCGAAAACCTCGACCCAATCGCCCGCGAAGCCGACGCACTCATGGTCGCCCGCGGAGACCTCGGCGTCGAAATGGACCTGGCCAAAGTCCCCCTCATCCAGAAACGCGTCATCCACCTCGCCCGCCGGCTCGGACGTCCCTGCATCGTCGCCACCCAGGTCCTCCAGTCCATGATCGAAAACCACATCCCCACCCGCGCCGAAGTCTCCGACGCCGCCAACGCCGTATTCGACATGACCGACGCCCTCATGCTCTCGGGCGAAACCGCCGTCGGCAAATTCCCCGTCTCCTCGGTCCGCTGGCTTGCCCGCACCGCCAAAGCCACTGAATCCTGGCTCGACGACAACCGCGACCTCCACCCCGAGGCCGAGGCCCAATCCACCCAAAATCTCGACCTCACCCTCACCGCCGCGGCCGCCCAAATAGCCGACCGCCTCCGCCCCAAAGCCCTCGCACTCCGCGCCGACGACCTCCGCACTGCCGCCCTGCTCTCCAACGCACGCATCGACTGCCCCATCCTCGCCTTCACCGCCGATCCGCACCTGGCTCGCTGGCTGAACATGCACTACGGCCTAGTCCCCCTGCCCGCATCTGCCGCAGCGGACCCCGCCGGCCTTGAATCCCTCAGCCAAACCGCCTCCGCACAGCTTATCGAGCACAACCTCGCCGCCCCCGGCGATACCCTCCTGATGCTCGCCTCACAGGGAAAAGACATTGCCCATCCGGATTCTCTTCTGATCCGCACCGTCGAATAGTCCAAATTCAGCTTGCAATCCAGCCCCGCTCCGCTATAATCGCCCCCAAACACGCCGAGTACCGGCGTTTAAATCGAAAAATCCACGAAAACAAGAGCCACAAAAACAAAAAGAAAGGTAACATCATGGCAAATGCGATTGTAAGCCAGTCCGGCGGACCGACCGGGGTCATCAACGCCTCGCTCGTCGGCGTCATCGAACAGGCAGCCAAACATCCCGGTATCGATAAACTCTACGGCGCGGTTCACGCCGTCCGCGGGGTCATCGATGAACAGCTCGTCGACCTTAAGAGTGTCTCAATCGCCGACCTCGAGCTCATCGCCTCCTCTCCCTCCGCGGCCCTCGGTTCCAGCCGCGACAAACCGGACGAGGAATACTGCCAGAAAATCTACGAGACCCTCAAAAAGCACGATATCCACTATTTCTTCTACATCGGCGGAAACGACTCGGCCAACACCTGCTACATCGTCAACCAGATGAGCGAAAAGGCCGGCTACGATCTCAGGGCCTTCCACGTACCCAAAACCGTCGATAACGACCTCCGCGTAACCGACCACTGCCCCGGATACGGCACAGCCGCCAAGTTCGTCGCGTGTGCCCTCATGGGCGATGACCTCGACAACCGCGCCATCCCCGGCATCAAGATCGACGTCATCATGGGCCGCCACGCCGGCTTCCTGACCGCCGCGGCCGCACTCGCCAAGCAGCGCGAAGACGACGGACCCCACCTGATCTACGTACCCGAACGCGGAATCTCCATGGACAACATGATCGCCCAGACCGAGGCCATGTACGCAAAGCACGGCCGCTGCGTCATCGCCGTATCCGAAGGCATCGCCGACGAGGACGGCACCCCCTGGGCCAAAAAAATCAACGAATCCGTCGAGGCCGACGCCCACGGAAACATCCAGCTCTCCGGCACCGGGGCCCTGGCCGACTTCCTCGCGGCAAAGATCAAGGGCGCCCTCAACGTCAAACGCGTCCGCGCGGACACCTTCGGCTACCTCCAGCGGAGCTTCGCAGGTCTCCAGTCGCCCGTCGACAAGGAAGAGGCCCGCATGTGCGGCCGCAAAGCCGTCGAGTTCTCCATGAAAGAGGACAACGGCTCGGTTGCCATGAAACGACTCGGCAACGGTAAAAACTACGCGGTAGACTACGAACGGACCGACCTGTCCAACGTCGCGGAACACACCAAGGACCTGCCCGATGAGTACATCAACGCCGACGGCAACGGAATGACCGATGCGTTCATCGAATACGCGACACCGCTGGTAGGCGACCTGCCCAAAACGGCATGGCTCGGCTCCCTGCCCCGCGTATAAAAAGGTAGGGTGGGCTCCGCCCACGCTGGTTAAGAAAACCCGGCCGGAAGGCCGAATCAAAATCAGTCCCGAAGGGATTGAACAAAAGCAGCAACGGATGCTGTCGATTTGTGATGGCGAATCCATCGCAAGAAACGCATGCGGATATTTTTTTATGTTTTTCGCGTATTTCGCAGTGAATAAAAATCGGTTACAAAACCGTAGCATGGGTAAAATACTTTTTTCGTTTTACCCATGCGGCAAATCGCCAGTAGGGTGGGCCGTGCCCACCAAAAATCACATTGAGTTCTATGTGAAAAACGGACAAAATAACGTACCGCGAATACTTACCTGCCTCAAGGCAGCAAGAACATGTATCACCCCATAGAAAAAGCCCGGATTCAACCCCGGGCTTTTTTATTACCTCATCCGTAGATCTAATCAGCCTCGGTCGAAGACCGAATTCCATACTCGACTTTCAACTTTCTCCTATCAACTTACTGCCCCCCAGGCGTCTGCGTTTCCATCCACTCGCCCCCCGTGATCGCAAGGTCCACCAGGTTCACCTTCCCGTCCCCGTCCAAATCCGACACCAGCCGCTGGCCAATCGGCTCCCAGTCCGCCTGGGCATCGATGGCGTACTCCAGGTTCTCGCTGCGAATCCGGCTGTACACAAAACGCACCCGCTCCATATCGTGGTACGGCTTATTCTCGTCAACGAAAACCATCGGCTTAAACTGCTCGATCCCGACGATTTGGGCATCCTCAAGCGTAATCCGATAATAACAAACCTCCTTGCCCGAGTCATCGATCTTATAAAAATCCAGCGTAAACTCATCCATCGTCTCGGCCGTCGCCCACGCCTGCATCAGCATCGGCGTCGCCCGGTTCATCCGCTTGACAATCACAATCGGCTTATGCTGCCGCTTGCCCGTAGGCTGCCCCGTTGTGTCACTCAGCTCAGAGGCCAGCACATGCGAAAACTCATAAACCAAAATCGTATCCTCTCTGTCCCGCTGCGTGCATTCCCCAGGGATCGGCCCCTGCGTCTGGCCCGCCAGCGTAAGATAAGAGGTCAACGCGCCAAAACAAAGCCCCGAAAACAAAAAACACCCCGCGAAAACTGCTGCCAGCAACCTTTTCATCAACTTCTCTCCAGAATAAGGCCCCAAAAAAGACATTTCAAACAGGGGACAATCCCCCTACAACACTTCCATAACTATACCAAATATGTCGCCAATAAGCAAGCAAAATCCCGGAAAATCCTGGCTGCTCAAAAACGTGTTCTGGTGGTACCTCGCTCCCCTCGCGGCCGGACTGGTCATCTGGTTCGCCTACTGCAATGCCTACATTGATATTGCCGTATCCCTGGCCCTGTACGCTGGCGTCTACTGGCTGAACCAATGGGCCGTCCGCAAAGAACTGCTGCCCCGAAAACAAGAGCTCGAACAACTCCGCACCGGTTTGCAGGACAATACTCCGTAAAACCCAGGGGGAATCCTAATCACATTCCGGCGCCGTGCAGTCCAGTTCTAAAAAGCATCGTCCGCAGGATGTTTCCACCGATTGAATCCCACGGATTCAATCGCCCGAGTCGAAGACTCAACAGGCCATTTTAAAATAGCAAGGCCGTAAGGCCTTTCCACTTGTCGAGCGAGCTTGTCGAACGAGACAACCGAGGCCTACAATTGAGAGAGCGAAGCGAACCGAAATTGGAGAATCAGCCTGACCGCAAGGCCAACCCACCGCGAAAGGTTATCTAACCTTTCGTGCCTCGGGTCACAGACCCGATAAATCTCCACTCTAACCCAAAAAACTTTTCGCCCCAAATCACAGCGAACGGACCTGCCTGCCGTTCAATCCGAGTACCTGTCCGTCTGCCTACAGCAACAACAGAGAATCAATCACATTCCGGCGCCGTGCAGTCCAGCCAGTACGGAACCATCTTCGCGAGATCCAGGTAATTGAACCGGCAATCATGGTTCACATCACCCGGCGGATAAGGATGGTTCGCATCCCCGCAAATGCAGTGCCAGCTTAATACTCCGAAAAGCCGTTTTTCAACCGAAAAACCTAACAAAAAAGCCTATTCGAAGCATTTCCCCTTTAGCTTTTCCCCTCACGGAAAATGATCGACATCTCCAGCTCGCACTCATCATCGGAATTCGCCGCCACGGAAATCTTCGACGCCCCCTGCCGCACTCGCGGCTCGAGTTTGGTCCCCGTTATCACCGTCGGCACCGAGATATCAATTTCCCCCACGTTGTCCATGATCCGCGCTTTAACACCCCCAAGCAGTAGGTTCACCACCTCACCGATCGCATCCTCCACCTCCTCGATCTCGATCTCATCCTCCGCCTCCATCATCATCATACTCTTGGCCACCATCTCCGCACTTTTGGCATCGCACTTAACCGTCAGTGCCCCTTCCAGCGGACCCTTGAACGTAATAGACCCAATGATCGACTCCGTTGCTTCGCAGTCTTTGAGCAGTTTTTCCACCTGGTTGATGCTCCGCATTACCGTCGTTTCAAACGCCTCGGTCGCAGAGTCCCACAAATGCCCCTGTAGTGAAGCCGGCTCGATCATTTCATTTTTCCTGTCATAATGGTCTATTCTCTGTTCTTGCCCCTTCATGTATCGGCCCAAATGCCGGGCTTTTTAATTTGCATTTTCAGAAAAAACACACGATTTGCCTTGGAAATCCCCCCTTTTTCCGGTAAGATACCGGTTTCTCGGGGCGTGGCGCAGTTTGGCTAGCGCGCATGACTGGGGGTCATGAGGTCGCAGGTTCAAGTCCTGTCGCCCCGATTTTTTTCTCCGGAAAAAAGAGAGAGTAGAATGGGAGAAAAGTGAAAATAGAAGGTGCAGCATAGCTGTAAATCTATTATTGATTTACAGTTGCAGTTTACTGACCTACTCGGTCGACTTTCTACTATCTACTTTCTATCTAAAACCTATGGATTAGGCTTATATTTAAAAAGCCTTTTTTGGCGGTCTAAACGAATGATCATCCGCCCCAATTCAAAATAAAAGGCGGTTGAGCCCACCCGGCCGAATCGCCTTTTTACTGGTTCTCGCTGTTAAATATTTACTATTTGGTCGTATATTGACCCTCTCCAGCTATTGTACCTGTACAGATTTCCGGTTCTCACTACCGTTTTCGGTCTTGATATCCAGCACCAGCCCCAATGCCGTCTCAATCGCTTCGTTGATCAGCGGATTTCCATGCCGCTGACCGCGATTGCCCCGTTTCAATTTGTCCCGTTTCTCGTTCATATTCGGAAATCCCCCGTCGTAACGACCCATAATTTCATCGATTGTAATTATCAAATACTGCTATCTTATTTATCCCGCGTTGGTTACCTGAAATTACGCGGGTTCGACCACCTCGGTTCGTCAAATTTCCGTAAATTCTTATCCGTATTTATACCTATTTTCTGTACAATACCTGTCTCCGCGAAGGTCCACACAAGCCGGCACAAAAGCAAATCGACCGCCAGTTCGCAGGTAATATATAGTTGGAGCCGCACCGCAGAATTGCCATAAAACATTTATTTTCAGTCTTTTATACGAACCTTCATGCAGATTTTGCGCACCTGGCTGGTCCCGTCAAGGTCGCAGTTTGGACGGTGTGCATCATTGGGATAATAGACGGCAAAACGGCCGGGGATGAGCGGAAAGCTCAGAAAATCGTTCGGCTGGTCGTAGAATACGAGATCTTTATCCGGATCGTATGGGTCGGATACGGAAAGGGATTGGATGCCGACGGCCACGTCGTCGCGTTCTTGACCGCTGATGACAATCTGGACGTCAAAATAGCGATTATGGCTCTCAAAACGGCGTTTTTCGGCAGGTTCAGTGTCATAACTCACGACGACGGCGTAGAGGTCGCGGCCGTTGACTTCATATTCACCGTCCGGCTGGGAAAGGTCGAAGTTTTGGGCGTATTGTACGGCCTTCCAGAGTAAATCGCCCTTTTTACAGTATAAATCAATGTTTGAGAGGTCATCGTAGATCATTTAGGTTTCCTTTTCATGGTTTTTGTTATTGTGTCATTTGATCTTGATTATACTTTTTGCGGGCGAAAATGCAATGGGCGATCGGCTGGGCTTGTGAATGGAGTCACAATAATTACAGGATATCGGGGGTCCGCACATGTAAAGATAGGTAATCTGAAAGCGAACATTTAATACAAACGTATGAATTTTGACATACAAATGTTTAATACAAACGTTTAATACATTTGTATTAAATTTGGGCTTTCGATACATTATTGTAAGGGTTTTTAATAAGTTTACATCTTTGTAGAATCGAATCGTACAAGTGTACGAATTTTATAGTACAAATGTA